>JALYQY010000068.1 GCA_030855585.1 bacterium
TTCACTCCAGATTATATTCCCAAAAAAGTTAAAACTGCATACGTAAAAGCCATGGACGAAATTTTTGATAATTATTCGCAGATGGTTCACAAGCTTACGGAATACGTTCGTGAACATAGCACCGTGCCCGAGAACGAGCGTGATGCGGCTTTTAACGGCGCAACCCGTGCCCAAGCTTGTGATGCCGTACGTTCAGTATTGCCGGTATCAACCAAATCAACAGTAGGTATTTACGCATCCGGGCAAGCCCTAGAGAGTCTAATCATGCATTTAATGAGCGACGAACTGCCAGAAGCTAAGGCAACTGGCGAAGCACTACTTCGGGAAGGACGTAAAGTTATCCCAACATTTTTAGAGCGCGCCGATAAACCAGACAGAGGCGGGGCAGCAGTTGCATTCCGAGCCCAAACTTACTCGAAAGTTAAAAAACTGGCTGATAAAGAATTGCCTCAAACCATGGGAAACATGGACGAAGAAATAGTACTTGCAGATTTTTGGCCAAAAAACGAACTTGAGCTATTACCTCATATGCTCTACGAGCATAGCAATATGAGCTTAAAAGAACTCAAAAAAGAAACTAGTAAATGGAGTTATGATCAAAAACTCAACGCCTTCAATACATATATGGGTGACCGGCTCAATCGTCGTCACAGACCTGGCCGAGCAATAGAAGTTGCTCATTATTCGTGGGATTTAATCTGTGACTACGGTATATTTAGAGATTTGCAACGCCACCGAATGGTCGATTCTATGGAATGGCAACAGTTGACTCCGCGTTATGGATTTGATATTCCAAGTCTTGTCGATAAGGCTGGTTTGGCTGAACAGTTTGAAAAATGTTTTGATATTTCGGCCGAACTTTACAGCTTACTACAATCTGTGGGTTTTGGTTTAGAAGCTCAATACGCCACACTACTTGGCCACAAAATGCGCTGGAAGGTTACATATAACGCCCGTGAGGCATTTCATCTGCACGAACTTCGCACTAGCCCACAAGGCCATCCGGGATACCGAAAACTCGTAAAACAAATGCACGATAAATTAGCAGAAGTACACCCGATGATGGCGGCTGCTATGAAATTTGTCAATAAAGGTGAAGACGATGAATTAACCCGTCTGGCCGCCGAGCGCTATACGCAGTTTAAGTTAGAACAGATAAAATAATCTTTATATGATTAAATTAATTTCGCTTAGTTAAACTAAATAGACCATAAATAGTACCTTCGTTAATAGTACCGTCCATCATTACAATATTAGCCCCAGAGAACTTGCTAATTTTAAATAAATGCCCTGAGTCTTGGCCTTTCCATACATCCAAATACCCACATTTTTCATTTGGGCTTTCATTCACAACTACTTGCATACCATGATTTTGTCTATCAGCTACAGCTACTAGAAAACCATCCAAAGCTGCCTCATATTCTTGCGTAGCTCCTGGAGCATACGCAATACATCTACTATATTCGGTAGATTTATCGCGCCGCATTGAATCAAACACACTAGATACGTGTTCATCAAGATTTTTTAAATCCTCTTCTCCTAATGCATCATATAGAGCCATGCCTTCCCTAATCTTTCCATCTAAGGGCAAGGGGCTTGAACCTTGGGGAGAATAACAGTCTGAATTTGCTGGTGGTATTAAATTTTCAAAATTTGACATAATTTTTTAGTTAAAATATTGAATTCCTAAGTTTAAATCTGTTGTCGGTTTGATAATCAATTTTTTACGAAAGGATCTATCATATTGCTTAAACAACTTACAATACAACCATAAATATATTGCCCAGGCATTGCTGAGATGCTCAACTCACGTAGGCTCACATACCAATAAAGAATTTACTCTTTCGAAAATATGTTGTCAAGAATATTTTTTGACACAGTATACATAAGGTGTATGATTAGTTTAATGAGCTCAACCAGCAACAAGTCAAATATGTCTATCCTCGTGATTAAAGTCATAGGTCTTGTTGCGCATGGTAAAGCCGCATAAAAATATTGCAACAAGACCCTAAACCAAAATCAGCGGCTTTACCAAAAAGCCGTTTTTTAATTTACAAAGGAACAAATCATGGGAACACCGGAATTAAATTATATATATGATACTAATATGCAATCATGGGAAGCTTGGAAAAATATTGAAACAGTAGAGCATACTCCGACTATAAACAATGGTCATCAGATAGAACAAGAACTTATGCCTCAGAAACAAGAACAAAGATATGATCAACAAGGTGTCATGGAATTTGTTGTAGACTGGCCTTTTGGAGATTAATTATGAGCTCAGAAAATAAATTTGGAGTACCGTGTCCTGAAAATTCATGCCCATTAGGCAGGACACCCGATACGCATTGCCATTTGCCAGAACAGTTTAGTGATCAGCCTAATCCCAATCTCGAAATAACTGACGTAGAAGCTATTTCAGTAATAAATGAGATTTTGGGAAATAAAATTCTTGGCATTGTAGGATCATACGACGGACTCACCAGTCATCAAAAAGAAGATTTGCAATTAGAAAAAGAACTAGCAGCTTTTATGATTGATAATACGGTCAACAGCGAGCTAATTTGCCAATAATTAATTCACCGATGTCTAAGCATCCAATTAGAGGCACTCTGCTTGCTAATGTTTATGAT
>JALYQY010000047.1 GCA_030855585.1 bacterium
CAGCCGATGGCTGGAGGATCGTCGCCGCAAATTGGCGATTTTCCCAACATGCCCAACGTTACTGGACAGGCAGCCGCCAAACCAGTGGTACCAAACAGCACCCAAAACGCTTTACTAGTAGCCGAAATACGTGATGGAATTGTAATCATGAACGATGGTTCTTTTCGTTCGGTCATTATGGTAAAAAGCATCAACTTTGACCTAATGAGCCCTCAAGAGCGTGAAAGTGTCGAGTTTAGTTACCAAGGTTTTTTGAACAGCTTGTATTTTCCGATTCAGATAAATGTAAGATCGCAAAAAGTCGATTTAAGGCCATACCTAGAAAAGCTTGATAAAATCCGCTCCGAACATGACAATATGTTGCTGGCGCTGTTAATGGAAGACTATATTAGCTTTATGAATGATATCGCCATGCAAACCAATATTATGGATAAGCGATTTTATATAGTTGTGCCTTTTATCCCAGCCGGTATTGATGCCCAAAAAGCCGTCGAAGCCAGCAAAAATTTTATGAATAATTTATTAGGCACCTTTAAGCCACAGAAAGAACAGCATGTGGTTATAAACGAGTCCGACCTTGAAGCAGCCAAGACCGAACTGCGCAACCGCGTACAATCTACCTTGTCCGGATTATTGCAGTGTGGCATCCAAGGCTTGCCATTAGACACCCAGGAATTGATAGAACTATATTATGACTCCTACAACCCCGATACAGCCACTAGGCAGCAGCTCAAGAACTTTAACGACCTGACTGCACCAATAATTACCAAAGGGCAGGGTGACGCTCCACAACCAGGGCTAGAGAGGGAACTACTATGATTCGGTACACTCATTATCAGGGCATAGGGTTTAGGGTACAGGGTATAGACGCCACCGACAGACTAAACCCTCAACCCTTCACTCTCAACTTTGTAAGCTCCGAAGGAGGTTGCTAGATGGCTTTTGGCAAGAATAAAATCAAAACCGACCCTGTCGCACTAGCTCAAGCCCAACGTATGCGCGAGGAGCAAGAAGTTCAGGCTGCCTTCCAAAAGGGCATAACGGCGCTACGCGATTTTATAGCACCCTCTAGTATCGAATTTCAAAGTGGCCTATTCCGTATTGGCACCAGATGGGCCCGAACATTTTATGTCTATGGCTATCCTCGCCAAATTTATACCGGCTGGCTATCTGGCATGGTGAACATTGATGAGGTGATGGATTTGTCGATGTATATTTATCCGGTAGAAAGCCAAGTGGTGCTCGAAAACCTGCGTAAAAAAGTGACTCAACTAGAAGCTGGGCTGCAAATTGACGCCGAAAAAGGCCGTATTCGCGACCCGGGCAAACAGGCCGCAATTATGGATGCTGAGGAAATGCGTAACAAGCTGCAAGTGGGCGAAGAGCGCTTTTTCCGATTTGGCATGTACTTTACGCTTTATGGCAACAGTCAGGAAGAGCTAGACTATGTCAGCCACAAAATCGAATCAATGCTTGGCCAACAACTTATTTATTCCAAACCAGCCAGTGCCCAGCAAGAGCAGGGGCTAAACAGCACCATTCCACAATTTATGGACCAATTACAAATCCGACGCAACATGAACACCGGCGCATTATCAACAACTTTTCCGTTTACTTCGGCCGACTTAAGCCAAGACAACGGCATTTTGTACGGCATCAATATGCACAACTCGGGGCTAGTTATATTTGATAGATTCTCGTTAGAAAACGGCAACTCGGTGGTATTTGCCAAATCAGGTGCCGGCAAAAGCTTTGCTGTAAAACTAGAGGCTTTGCGTAGCCTGATGTTTGGCACCGAAATATTTATTATCGATCCCGAAAACGAATACCAACGCATGGCCGAAGCGGTCGGCGGCGCATATGTGCGCCTAAGTCTAAACAGCAACACCCGCATTAATCCGTTTGATTTGCCCCAAGTTATTGATTCTGACGAAGCCGACAATGCTTTGCGCAGCAACCTAATTACGCTACATGGTCTGCTAAGGCTGATGATGGGCGGAGCTCAAGCCCAGATGCAAAACACCCAAGGCGCAAGCATAACTATGCCAGCACTCAGTCCGGTAGAAGAGTCTGATTTGGACGCTGCCCTAATAGAAACTTACGCTAGGGCAGGCATAACCAATGATCCTTTAACCCACCAATCGCAGCCGCCGACAATTTCTGATTTGTACGACGTACTTTTGCATATGGGAGGCACCGGCCCGCAGTTGGCCCAGCGTTTGCGTAAATACACCAGCGGTACATTTGCCGGTATATTCTCTCAGCAGAGCAACATAAATATCAATAATCCGATGGTGGTTTTTAACATCCGCGATCTGGAGGACGAGCTGCGACCTGTAGCCATGTATATAGTACTTAATTACATTTGGAACAAAACCAAGAGCGATAAAAAGCGACGCATATTGATAGTAGACGAGGCTTGGCAGCTAATGAAGTACGAGGACTCCGCCAACTTCTTGTTCAGCCTTGCCAAGCGCGCCCGCAAATACAATTTGGGTATCACAACCATCACTCAAGATGTTGAAGATTTTATGGGTTCACGCATGGGCCGGGCGATTGTGGCCAATGCTTCAATGCAGCTTTTACTTAAGCAATCTGCTTCGGCAGTTGATGTTCTATCGGATGTATTTAAGCTAACTAGCGAAGAGAAAAAACGCCTCAGCCAATTCCCGGTTGGCCAAGGATTATTCTTTGCGGGCCAGAATCATGTCCACATCCAGGTTGTCGCTAGCCCTACAGAAACCGGGCTGATAACAACCAACCCTCAACAAATCGCAGCTATGCAAGCTGGCGAAATTGACCAACCACAGGGTACAATAGACTTAGATAATCGGCTCTCGCCGGGAATGTAAGTAATAACATGGCAGTTGACTTGGATAATGAACGGGATTACAGCCCTGAGTCCCTGAGGGAGCGGGAAAAATCAAAACACCTGGATGATGTAGGAGCAAAGCCAATATCACCAGGCGAGCAAGCCTCACTTGACCAAATAGAAGCCGGTTATGACGACGATAATGAAGAAACTAGTGATGATGCTCAGCCTTCTGGCGACTTTAACTATAGAAAAGAAAAAACCGGGAAAGTAAGAAAGCTGGCAAATGGTTATAAAAATTCGCAAAAGGCCGGGGTGCTTTTTGGAGTGGGCAGCGTATTAGTAACTTTTGGATTAGGTTTAGCTGCACTTATATCTGGTCCGGCGGGCATAGTTGCTTTTGGAAGGTTGCTAGAACAAATACACTTTTCTTCCCATACAATCTGGACCGACACAAGCGTCGGAAGAATGATGACATATGCAAGAACCGTTGATGGTGGAAGAGAACGTCGGAATATGGGTTTCTTAGGTAACACATTAGCTGACGGGTTTGAACTAAGGATGGCCAGACGGGGCATGAAAATGAGCTACAATTCAAGTAGTAGACTTACCCGGATTGATATAGACACTAGCACTTCAGCAGGTAGGCTGGCAGCAGAGGGCTTTAGGCAACAGGGCGTCCCGTTAACAGATCTAGGAAATAACACTATTTCGATAGACATGGAAGGTACAAGTGCTAGGGATCGTAGAAGGGCCGTTGCAGGGATGGTCAACTCAATGGGTATGAATAAATATACGGCCGCTATTGCAAGAAGAAACCTAAAAATTAGAGCGGGTGTGGATTTTCATCCACTAAAAAACTTGGCTAGAACAGGTGATGAGCAACTAGCGGACTTCTATACAAGATACAAAGATGCGAGGGCGGAACGAATCAGAAATGGAGTCAACTCTGATGGTATCAGAATACCGGGTGTAGACGAAAAAACAACAAATCCAGATGGCACACCCAGAGAACCGACCGCTGACGGCGGGCAAGTCAGTGCCGATACCGAAAGTCTTGCCGGTGAGCTAAAGGCCGACGCAAACAGTGGAGCAGCCACGCCAGAGTTGAGTAGCAAGCTAAATAGCAGGCTAGCTACAAGAGGCTCTGGGGCAGCTGGCGCAGTTGCGCTTGTCTGCGGACTGCAAAAAATTGGCGATACTATCCCAGACGTAAAGTATGCCAACGTTATATTGCCGCTTATGAGGATAGGTATGGAGGCAATAACAACCAGCTCGCAAACATCCTCTAACTTAGCTTTTAATGTAGACGAGCTTGGGGCGGCTTCAGATGCATTATACGACGAAGAAACGGGTAGCTCTGCGTTTTCTGCAGCTAGCATACAATCCAATTTGGGCGAACCAGTAACTGGAGAGGTATTGCCCGATTCTGCCCGGCCCGACACCGGCAAACCAGTGTTTTTTAGGACGCTAGATTCCATAATTGGCACCGTTCCAGGTGGCAACCAAATATGCGATGCCGTCACTACGAAAACTGGTGGCTGGCTGATAGATATAGCCAGTTGGGCCACAAACTCATTTGGACCGGTAAGCTTTTTTGCCCAAGCACTAATAGACGTGGCGACCGGACAATTAGTGGGTGTATATATGGATGATTTAATTAGGTGGCTGGTTTCTAGGCAGGTAGAAGACAGACCTGAAGGAGCTTTGTATGGAAATTATGCCGATACGGGAGCCTTCCTGTCTGCCAATGACGATTGTATTAGCAGTGGATGTATAGAACTTAGCAGTCAAGAGCAGGCTGCGCTAAAACTTGAGGATCAACTTTATATACAGCAAGAAATGCAACAACGCAGCTTTTTTGCGCGTTTGTTTGATGCATATGATCCTAATTCTATGGTGGCAAGAGCAGTAATAATGAAACCCCGATTCGCTTCGGTCAGCTCGATGGCAAATAGCCTTGGCACGGCCCCAACTTCGTTATTGGGTAATTTTTCAAGCAGCCTTAGCTCTGTTTTTGGCGGTAAGGCCAGAGCAGCATCTAACTCTTGGGACTACGGGGTGCCAAAATATGGGTTTTCTGTAGAGGACATAGATGATGAAGAATTTGAGAATCCTTACAGAGTTGAAGAAGAAGCAGAGATAATCGGCATTGAAAAACTAAATAAAGATTACGGACAACCATGTTTTGGCGTAACTATTGATCCAACTACATATAGGTTAAGTTTTTCTGAGGCTACAAAGTATGATGATTTGGTCGATAAAGAGGAGTGCAAAGACAGAAACAATCGTGAGCTCAAAATAATGCGGTTTTATATTCACTATTTGAAAACCTCTAAAGCCATGGCCTGTATGGATGCCGACATAGATGTTTCAATTAGTTCGGCTGCGTGCACAGAAATAGGATTTAATAACGCTCAGTCCGCTTCTCTAGGTAGTCCATCTGTACTAATCCAGGGTGATACCTCTAATATCCAGTGTCAGGCGGGTACAGATGATGGAGTGCAGGTAGGGTACGTCGACAATAAAGCAATAAATATTAGGATATGTGTAGTTGGCGGCATAAGAGTAAACTCCCAAATATCCGGCAACGTCCAGAAGTTGCTTGATGCAGCCTCAGCAGTAGGTGTTAATCTTAGCGGTGGTGGTTACCGTACAATGTCCGAACAGCAAAGTCTGTACAATTCTGCTGGGTCCGGTACTGCAGCGCGACCTGGCACCTCTAACCATCAAATGGGGTTTGCGATTGACTTCAATTGTGACGGTAATCTTATACCAAGAAGAGTAAGCCCAGGGCAAAACAAATGCTTTGATTGGTTGGTTTCAAATGCCGGCAGCTATGGTCTGTTTGAGTGGGGCAAAGGTAACAGGACTTCCAGCCGTTATGAAGCATGGCACTGGTCGGTGGACGGAGATTAAATGAAGAATAAACTTATATTAGGAATATTATTGATAATTACGGTAACTAGCTTGTTTTTTGTGGGCAAAAATGTACTTGGTGGAGATCTAGTAATTGACATGGAAAGACATGACATAAACAATACGCTGATATATGTAAATGACGTTCCTCAAGGTTTAAATGGTTATAACGAAACTACAAAAACCGTCCGATACTCTAATATTTTGGGGTCTAAAAAAATTACAATTAAAAGTGCTGGCATGCGTGAATTCACTCATCAACAAACGTTCATTATTCGAGGCTCTACCCAGCTCAATCCTGAAATATCCGAAATATCTGCAGAACAAACTTCTAAGCAACTGGCTGAAACTATATGGCCAAATACTACCGTGTCGATTACTAATTCACGCTATACGAACAACCAGACAACCAAAAATAAACAACTATTGTTTGATGCTAAGGTTGATGGACTTGAAACCCCAGTAGTAGCTGAATTTGATTATTCATCAAACTCTTGGAAGCAGGTGGTCTCAGGTGACTAGTCGCTATTTTAAACTTGTTAAAAGTCCGGTTATTTTAAAGCGGTGCTTATTTCTTGCATTAGCCGTTATGCTATCGTTAAGTGTTGTAGAAAATGCCTATGCGCAAGTTTCTCCCGAGCAACGCCGCTTGATACAATCTGGGGTTTTGCATTTTGATATTCACGATGACAGTTGTAAATCCTCGACAGCGGCAGCGGCGGCATTTAGCAGCTCTTCAGCCGGAGGAACTATTTATGTTATTGGCGACTCGTTAACCGATGGGATGAGTAAAAGCGGGGAACTAGAGCGTAAATTAACTGATTCCGGCAACAAATGGGAGCCAACGAAAATTAACGCCAAAGTTGGGGAAGACATAGCATGGGGAGTAGGACAGGTTAAGGCAGATAGAGAGATTGTTGTTAAGAGCAAATCAATACTGATTGGATTAGGAACCAATAACTTAACTAGTGTGGTTTCTGGTTCTAACTTGATTAGTAATGGTCAAGCTGCGGTAGAGGCCAGCATGCTTGAATTAGTTCAGGAAGTTAAGGGCATAAACGCTAACATAAAGATTTATTGGACAAACTTTCACATGGAGGGTACTTACAATAGAAATGACGTGTCTAAGGCCAAGCCCGTATTAAACGCAGCCCTGGACTCCATTTCTAAAAAAGAAGCTGTAGCGATTATTCCTTGGGGATCTAGTACGGAAGCAGAAAAACTTGTGCCAAACAATGAAGTTCATCCAGTGGGTAAATATGCTGAAATGGCCGATTATGTTGTTGCTCAACTAGGAAATTCTGGCGGCCAAACTCCTACAAGTTCAAGTGGGGCAGGATGCGTATGCACATCAGGCTCGAGCAATGGTGGGTCTGACAATCAACAAAATATATTTAATTTCTTTATAGAAAATGGATACACGCCGGAACAATCTGCTGGCATTGTAGGTAATATGATTCATGAATCCGGCGTTGAACCTATGCGAGAACAGGGGCAACCGATAGATAAGTTAGTTTCTTCTAGAGATGTGATTGAGGGCACTTGGTCGGGTGGGCCGGCCTGGGGCATAGT
>JALYQY010000009.1 GCA_030855585.1 bacterium
GGCTGTAATTGGTTTATTGGTCGATATACTATTAAGACTAAGTTGGTTTGGCGGTAGAGATGATAACGATAGTGGCAATCAAATTTTGTTTTTCTTAGGCATTGCCGCAGCAATACTTGCACCGCTAACTGCAACTCTAATCCAGTTAGCTATCTCTCGTCAGCGTGAGTATTTGGCAGATGCATCTGGTGCACTCACCACTCGTTATCCGGAAGGTCTGGCTAGCGCACTCGAAAAGATCGCTGCCCACGGCTCAAAATTACAACGTCAGAATACTTCTACTGCACATTTATTTTTTGCAAACCCATTAAACGGAAAGAGTTTGGCGGCATTATTTAGTACTCATCCACCTGTCGTTGATCGTGTCAGGCGTTTGCGCCAGTCTATTACTAAGGCCTAAGACTATGGCTACCAAATCAAACAAAAAGCCAGCCAAAAACGCTAGTTCCCCAAATACAAACGCAATCGGCAGGGTTCGCAAAATAAATCGCAAAAATAAGAAAAAAATTATCAAACAAAGTGGTAAGTTACCTAATAGCTTTGTGCTTTTAGCACATGCGATGTTGCATTTGTGGCGATACAAAAAACTTTTTGGTGGGATATTCGTACTATACGTTTTGCTTTACGTTGTATTAGTAAAAGGCCTTGCAACTAATTTTCAAGTTGAAAGTACAAGGGAATTGATAGAAGAAGCCTTGGGCGAGAAGTTGCAAGGCGCCATGGCAGCGACTGCATTATTTGGCGCATTGATTGGCACGGCTGGAGCTACGGCTAGTGAAGCGGGAAGTGTTTATCAGCTAGTCTTATTCATCGTTTTTTCTTTGGCAATTATTTGGGCTTTGCGTGCAAGTTATGGAGGTCGAAGTATAATTAAGGTTCGCGAATCATTTTATAGCGGCATGTATCCACTGGTGCCTTATTTATTGGTAGTGATGGTTGTATTTGTGCAATTATTACCGGCCTTATTAGGGCTTACAATCTACAATATAGTTGCTGCAAACGCTATTGCCGTAAATATTTTTCAACAAGTATTAATGATCTTGTTTTTGGTAATGTCTTTATTTTTGTCGGTTTATTTGATCAGTTCTTCAATATTTGCGAGTTATATAGTTACTCTTGATAAAATGACGCCACTAAAAGCGTTGCGCTCGTCTAAAAAATTAGTCAAATATCGACGCTGGACGTTACTTAGAAAAATTCTATTTTTGCCAGTCGTTATAGCTTTGTTCTTTGGCATGGTGTTTTTGCCTTTGGTATTAATTTTGCCTTTGGTAGCAGAAGTTTTGTTTTTGTTATGCAGCTTAGCTCTGATATTTGTTGTACATGCTTATTTGTATGAACTTTATAGGGAATTATTATGAATAAAACCCAAGCTCAAGACAGGATAAATAAATTACGCACACTAATAAATGATTATCGCTATCATTATCATGTTTTAGACGAATCAATAATGACCGAAGCGGCTGCGGACAGTTTGAAACATGAATTGTCGCAATTAGAAGAACAGTATCCAGATTTAATCACCGCCGATTCGCCAACCCAACGAGTTGCAGGCCAGGCACTGGATAAGTTTGTTAAAGTAGCACATGCTCATCCGATGATGAGTTTGAACGACGTATTTAATCGTGATGAAGTTGAGAATTGGATTAAACGAACTGAAAAATTAATGCCGGGACAAAAGCCAGAATATTTTTGTGATATAAAAATGGACGGCTTGGCATGCGCCTTAATATACGAGGATGGAAATCTGATTCAAGCAGTAACACGCGGCGATGGACAGGTAGGAGAAGACGTGACAATCAATGTACGTACTATAAATAGTGTGCCATTTCAGTTACGTTCTAGCGAAAAATTTAAGAAATTTTTACGCGGCCGGACGGAAATCAGAGGCGAAATTATTTTGCACAAAAATGATTTTTTGAAACTAAACAAAGAACGAGAAGCTGCCGGTTTACCGGTGTATGCTAATCCTAGAAATTTAGCAGCTGGCACGATAAGGCAACTAGACCCGAAGTTGGTTTCAGAGCGGCCACTGCATTTTCGGGCTTATGATATTTTTCATTCCTCGGAATTTTTGAGCACGCATGTAGAAGCTTACCAGACAATTCGAGCCCTGGGGATTAATGCTAATGCTGACGTTAAAGCGTTTGATGACATAAATAAAGTAATGGATTTTGTGTCGGAATGGGAAGAACGTCGGCACGAGCTACCATATAATACCGACGGCTTGGTGATCAAAATTAATAATCGTAAACTCTATCAAGACTTAGGTTTTGTCGGTAAAACACCGCGCGGAGCAGTAGCCTACAAGTATCCCGCCGAACAGGCAACTACAGTTGTCAAAGACATCGTTATAAGTATTGGTCGCACCGGTGCCGCCACGCCTGTAGCAGTATTCGAGCCAGTGATTGTTGCCGGAAGCAAAGTTCAACATGCGAGTTTGCATAATGCTGATGAAATTAAACGCAAAGACATACGCATCGGTGATACGGTAATAATTTATAAAGCTGGTGATATTATCCCGCAAGTAGAAAAAGTTTTATTAGAACTTCGTCCTGATGATGCAAAAACATTTTTGATGGATAAGGAGCTTTATAGGCAATATCCTGAGCTAGAGTTTGAACGTCCAGAAGGTGAGGTGGTATATAGGGTAAAAGGCGCTACGGGGCCGTTGTTGCTCAAGAGAGCACTCGAGCATTACGCCAGCAAAAGTGCGCTAGATATCGACACGTTGGGCGAAAAAAACGTTGAAGCACTCGTGGACGCGTGCTTAGTTAATGATTTGGC
>JALYQY010000010.1 GCA_030855585.1 bacterium
GTACTAACCCCACCAAGGACCAAGAAAAAAGACCCATCTTTCGATGAGTCTTTTTTCTTGGTAGCGGGGCTAGGACTCGAACCTAGGACCTCGTGGTTATGAGCCACGCGAGCTGCCACTGCTCCACCCCGCGTCGTCGGAATGTAATTCTGCGGTTTCTGTGCTGCTGGCAAAACAAGTTTGTCTAGCAACACTTGAAACCTCAGAAAGCTTCCTCCTCTCAAAATTCCAAACGGCAGTCAAGCTGCCTGGTTTGTTATTTTGCTAAGCTACAAATTGAGCAGGTTTAATAATATCCTAAGAAGTAAAATGTGTCAATATCAGGAAATTATCATTGTAATATTGTGCGGCGGAGTAATTGGGCGTTCAAGGCGACAACAATTGTTGATAGTGACATTAACACTGCCCCCATTGCTGGTGCTAATAATATTCCATTGCCATAAAGCAAGCCGGCAGCAAGAGGTATGGCGAGTACATTATATCCTGCACCCCAGGCTAGGTTTTGGATCATCTTGTTGTAAGTAGCTTTGGACAATTTGATAACCTTTACGACATCGCGTGGATCGCTTTTGACCAAAATTATATCAGCCGATTTGATGGCTACGTCGGTACCGGCGCCAATGGCTATGCCGATATCGGCTTGAGTTAGGGCAGGGGCATCGTTGATGCCATCGCCGACCATGGCCACTTTTAATCCTCTTGATTGAAGTTCTTTTACTTTAGCAGCTTTGTCCTCTGGGCGGACTTCTGCAAAGAATTGGTCCAGCCCAAGCTGCCGAGATACATAAGTAGCCACACCTTTAGAGTCGCCGGTAATCATTGCACTATCTATGCCTAAGTTTTGCAGGCTACGTAATGCTTGTCTTGATTCTTCGCGGATAACGTCAGCCAAGGCTATGGCGCCAATAATATTATTATTTTTAATAACAAACACCTCGGTTTTGCCTTGATTGGCAGCAATCGATAATGATTCGCTGATGTTGATAGGAATGGAAATTTTGTTTTCTACAAGGTAACGACGGCTGGCGATAATATATTTGTTGCCCTGCAAGCTAGCTTTTACGCCTAGCCCTGGCAGGGCTGCAAAATCCGATACCGAGCCAAGCTTTAAGTTTTTTTGCGCGGCTTTTTGGACGATGCCTTTTGCTACGATATGTTCACTTTTTTGCTCCAAACTTGCAGCAATTGTTAGGATGTCGTTAGAGCTATAATTTTGCAGCGGCCAGATATCAGTTACGCCGTGTTCGCCCTTGGTTAGCGTGCCGGTTTTGTCAAACAGTACGATATCAATATGTCGTGCAGATTCCAAAGCAACTCGCTTGCGGATTAGTAAGCCATTCTTTGCAGACAAGGCTGTAGAAATCGACACAACCAAAGGTATAGCTAGTCCCAGTGCATGCGGACAGGCAATGATCAAAACCGTAACTGTTCGCTCTAGCGCAAATGAGGCATCTTTGGCAATAAACCAAGCTACAAATGTAATTGCTGCTGCGGTAATTGCGATTATAGTTAATAAGAATGCTGCCTTATCCGCCAAAATCTGAGTTTTTGATTTTGAAGCTTGAGCTTCTGTAACTAACCGCATAATTCCAGCCAACGCAGTGTCGTCGCCAAGCTTGGTAACTTCAACTGTAAGTGCCCCATCTTGGTTAATAGTGCCGGCTATGACCTGGTCGTTAACAGATTTGCTGACGGGTTTTGACTCGCCACTAATGGTAGATTCATTCACAGAAGAAATACCGTCTACAATAACGCCGTCTACCGGAATGCTTGAGCCTGGCCTTACCAAAATTTTATCGCCAATACTAAGTTCTGATAACAATACCGTTTTTGTGCGGCCGTTTTTTACTAGCTCAGCTTTGTCTGGCAGCAGTTGCTTAATAGCGTCTAGGGCATTGGCGGCTTTATGTATTGATGACATTTCCAGCCAGTGTCCAAGTAGCATAATTGTTACTAATGTCGCCAGCTCCCAAAAGAAGTTTTCACCTGGCAAACCAAACTGTACCGCCACGCTATATATATAGGATACGCTTATCGCCATAGAAATAAGCGTCATCATTCCTGGGCGCCGAGCTTTTAATTCCCCAGCAGCACTTTTGATAAACACCAAACCGCCATAAAAGAAAATCAGACTGCTAAAAACAAACGGAATAAATTGTGAGCCCGTAAATACCGGCGGCATAAAGCCTAGCCATTGTTGAATGTGCATAGAATAGACAAGCACAGGAATAGTTAGAAGCAATGAAAGCCAAAATTTATCCCTGAACATGTCTACCGAATGGCCGGCATGTTTGTCATGCGTGTCCTGATTATGATTTGAGTGGTCGCTATGGTTATGTTCGTTATGCATTTTACTGGCCTGTGAATTTAGTGTGGCATGCTGTCGCTATGTGACGCTGGCACATCTTTATAGCCCCAGTCAGATTGCCAGGCTTGCATCATATCTATCTCTTTAGATTGCGCCGAAATAATTTCCTGTCCGAGTTGTTTTAGCTCGCTGTGTTTGGCATTTGTTTCAACAAGTTTAGCCATATCAACGGCGCCTTGGTGGTGCAATAACATTTCTTCAATAAAAGCTTTGTCAAAATCGTCGCCCTTTAAGTTCTCAAGTTTTGAAGTAGCTTGGGCGTTATGGTCAGCAGTTGATGTTTTTGTCTGAGTTGTATTGCTGGAGTCGTTTTGATTTAAATTATTTATAGCCTGAATGCTCCCTCCGCCAACAACTAATCCTATTACTAATGCTAAAATTGTTTGTTTATTCATAAAAACTCCTATCTACTATGCTTATTATCTAGTTTATAAATGTCTAATAACTCACCAATTGCTTCCTCTTTTTTGTTCTCGTCTTTAGAGGCAAGTTTGTCGGCCACGTGCGTCTTAATATGGTTTTCAACGATCAGCTTATTTAAAGAAGCTAAAGATTTTTGGATTGCCAGCGATTGGGTAATAATATCCATGCAATATTCTTCTTGGTCAATCATTTTTTCTAGGCCTCTAAGTTGGCCTTGTAATATTTTAGAGCGGTGCAATGCGCGTTTTTTGAGTTCTATTATCATATTTATATTTAATACCCCCAGGGGGTACCATGTCAAGCAAAATATAATAAAAAGAAAAAGACCCTAAACGTTAGTTAGGGTCTTTTATCTTATGCGACAGTAGAAACCAGTATGTTGGTAAATTAAAGAGTTGTGCGGCGACGGTTTCCACCACCACGGCTCGCTTTGCCACCTTTACGTGCGATCTCAGTTCGCCTTTCTTTGCTCATAGCTGCAAAACCACGCTTGCTACCACCAGTTGTATTTGCCATAAAAAGCCCCCGTTCATTAAATTAGTTTGTAGTCCTAACTATATGCAAATGGTTAACAGCAGTCTGTAACTTATGCCACTATGCCACTATGAGAATACTTACTTACAATGTCGCTAACGCTTATTCGCCGCCTTTTTGAACGTATGCTTTTACAAAGGCTTCGGCGTTAATTTCTAGCACTTCGTCAATTTCATCTAGAAGTGCATCTAGGTCAGCTTTTACTTTTGTTGCTTCGTCGCTAACCACAGGCTCAACTTCAACAACTTCACTCACAGGTGCGCGGGAAGTTTCTCGTCTTTTTTGCAATCGTTCTGCCATTGGGATTATCTCCATTACTTTTATAAAATAATATTCCCTATAAACAACAATTGCAAATAAAAACACCCTTGTTGCCAAGGGTGTTTTTTGCGACAAGCCGCGCTAGTATATTACCAGCTTCGGTTGCCACCACGATCACCGCCACCACCAAAATCGCGGCGAGGTCGCTCTTCACGTGGACGAGCTTCGTTCACTGTGATTGCGCGGCCGCCCATGTCAGCACCGTTAAGTGCTTTTTCGGCTGCCTTGCCTTCGTCGTCTGATTCGAATTCGACGAAGCCAAAACCTTTGCTGCGACCGGTGTCACGGTCTTTGACGACAATTGCTGATGCTACGGTACCGTGGGCTGCAAACGCGTCGCGTAATTCGTCCTCGGTTGTAGAAAATGGCAAGCCGCCTACAAATAATTTGTACATTAGTATCCTTATTGGATGTCAGTTGTTAAACGCAGTTTCTCGACCTTCTTCTTCCGTCACTTGCTAGTTCCCGAACTCTTCCTGCGTTTAAAACCGAGGCGAACATTCTAAATCTAGATTATGGACAGATTATCCCTGCGCATTAAGTAAAGCATAAGGAAGCCAAACAAGCAAGTTTTATATCAGGGGCAGCTAAGGTATAATAAAACATAAGCACATTTTAGGTGGAAACACTTTGAATCAGGGAGCATTATTGTTTTGTTAGAAGAGATATTCTCGCCGATAGTTTTATCTGCATCATCACTTCCGTTAATGTTTGGGTTGGTTGTCTACGCCGACCAGCCATTTACGATTGAGCGGGTGAGTACTAGTATTTCTAGCGTGAAGTCTGATGGATCGTCTTTTGATCCTTCGATATCAATTGTTGCGGCAAGCGGATTAGTAATTGGAAAGACCAGAAGTATTAGATGAAAAAACTACCTGCATTAGCTTTATTAGTAGTTTTTGCATGCTGCCTAGCTATTGCTCCCGCCGCAAGAGTGTCGGCGCTTGTGGCAATGACGGAGTCAAAGATGGTATCAGAGGCGCTGTCTGTTTCTTTTAAAGGTGCTGATAATTCCAGCCAAGAACTATCAGCTACAGCTGACGGGCGATATGTTGCGTTTGCAACTGCGGCTACCAATCTTGTAAGTAATGACACCAACAGTTCCTCTGATATCTTTCTAGACGATACTCAAACAAACACCGTTACCAGAATCTCTACTAGCTCTTCGGGCACCCAGGCATCCGCTGGCAGCGCATGGCCAGCTATTGCAGATAATGGACGCTACATTGCGTTCGAGTCTACCGCTACTAATCTTGTCGCCGGCGATACTAATAATTTACGTGATATTTTTCGCAAAGACACTCAGACTGGTACTACTACATTAGTTTCAACTGATTCGTCAGGTACACAGACCACTAACAATAGTTATTCTCCCAGCGTCTCTGCAGACGGACGGTATGTAGTTTTTGTATCCGATGCCACTAATCTTGTCGCCGGCGATACTAATAATTTACGTGATATTTTTCGCAAAGACACTCAGACAGGCACGACCATACGAGTTTCAACGGATTCAAGTGGTGCCGAAAGTAGTGGTGGTATAAGCTCAGTACCTACCATGTCATCTGACGGTCGCCATGTTTACTTTGAGTCTGCAGCCACTAACTTGGTAGCAGGCGATACCAATGGAGCATATGACATTTTTCATAAAGACACACAAACTGATGTCACTACCAGAATTTCTGTTACGTCATTAGGTGCAGAATCTGTTGGCGGCAATAACTTTCGTCCTTCTGTATCTTCAGATGGAAGATATGTGAGTTTTTATTCTGTTGCATCCAATTTTGTCGCTGGCGATACAAACACATTTCGGGACGTGTTTATCAAAGACACTCAGACGGCCGCTGTAACCAGGCTTAGTACAGATTCCAGTGGTACCGAGTCAAACGGCCAAAGTTATTTCCCTAAGATTTCCGCCGACGGCCGCTATGTTTCCTTTGAATCAGGCGCCAGTAACTTGGTAGCAGGTGATACTAACGGCTTGTTTGACGTTTTCCGCAAAGACACTCAGACCGGCACTACTATAAGAGTTTCAACAAATTCTAGCGGCACACAAGTTAGCGGCGGCAATGCTGCTAATTCCCCGACTTCGCAAAGCCTAGATATATCATCAGACGGCCGTTACGTTATGTTCAACAGCCTGTCATCGGGCCTGCACACTGACGACACCAATAATTTCTATGATATCTTTCGCAAAGATGCCCAGACAAATGCTACGTTACTGATTAGTACCAACGGTGGCCAAACTGTATCAGATCTTAAAGCAAATAATGATAGTGAAAGTGTTCAGTCTATTTCAAACGATGGCCGTTATGTGACGTTTAGCTCTACAGCAAGTAATCTTGTTACCGGAGACACTAATGGTCTGGAAGATGTGTTTGTTAGGGACATGCAAACAGGCACCACTACTCGGGTCAACACCGATTCTTCGGGTGCACAGGGCAACTCTGGAGCTTTTTATGTTTATATTTCTGGCGATGGGCGCTATGTAGCGTTTAGTTCTTACTCTACCAACCTAGTTGCCGGCGACACCAACGGTTTTTCAGATGTCTTTGTTAAGGACAGGCAAACCGGCACCACAACACGTGTTAATACCGATTCTTCGGGCACTCAGGCCAACGCTGAATCTAATAATGCCAAAGTATATATTTCTGCTGATGGCCGATACGTGGGTTTTAATTCGTCTGCCACCAACCTCGTTGCCGGCGACACCAACAATGAATGGGATCATTTTCTCAAAGACACTCAGACTGGTTCTATTATTCGTATCAATACCGACTCAAGCGGTGTTCAGGCTAATAATGAATATTTTGGCATCACTAGCGCTATATCTGCTGATAACAAATTTGTTGCATTCGAGTCAGATGCCACCAACCTAGTTGCCGGCGACACCAATAACTGTGTCGA
Organism: bacterium; assembly: GCA_030855585.1. Classification (GTDB taxonomy): domain Bacteria; phylum Patescibacteriota; class Saccharimonadia; order Saccharimonadales; family JACDBH01; genus JALYQY01. Next base: position 6,551 of record JALYQY010000010.1, read on the forward strand.
CGTATTTGTAAAAAACATACAGTCGGGCACCACAACTCGAGTTAGCACCAGTAGTGCTGGAGCCGAGGCCAATAGTTGTAATAGTGGCAGGGGAGTATCTATTTCGGCCGATGGTAGATATGTGGGGTTCACTACTTGCGCTGATAACTTGGTTCCTGGTTTTGGGGCAGGCTGCGGCGTATATCGAAAAGACACCCAGACTGGTGCAATTGTCGTAGCATCTACTAACTCATTAGGCCAAGATGCCAACGGCTACGCTGTTTTAGACCAATACTCTATTGGAGCATCTAATGTCATGTCGGACGATGGGCGCTATATGGTATTTAATTCACCGGCAACCAATCTTACCTCCGATGATACTGACAGTATCTGGGATATCTTCGTTAAGGATCTGGTTACTGGGGATATCTCAGTTCTTAGCGACAGTCCAGGTGATTCCTTCGTCCCCAATATCTCTCCAGATGGCAGATACATATCATTCTTTACCCCAGATACCCCATTGCTTGAAAATGACACCAATAATTTCTTCGATATTTTGCTGCGAGCTAATCCCTTTGCCATTTTCACTAATGATGACAATTTTGAATCAACATCGCTAGATGCTGGCGATACTACTGCCTCGGTCCTTAGTAACGATTTAAAGAACAACTCATCTCTTGACCCTGATGACTACATTCTTACTATTACAAACGACGGAGGCCTTAGCGGCGCAAGTATAAACCCAGACGGTACCATCCAGGTACCTAGTGGTGCCGCAGCCGGTATCTACACGCTTACTTATCAAGTCTGTGAAGTAGCAGCACCGACTAGTTGTGAAACAGGTACTGCAGTCTTAGGTGTAGGCACTTCATCACTGGCTAATACCGGAAGAACTTATGCAACTATATTGATATCAGGCCTATTACTGATTGCAGTTGCAACATTATTTGCGATGCGACAGATGAAAATTAACTCCATGGCGTATGCCATACATGTTGTTAATGACAACTTTAATAAATTCTCTAAATTCAGCAGCAAATATCGTAAGGGTAGATAAAATTATATTGACAAATATACAAATATTTGCTATTATGTAAATACTGTCATAAAAATAAAACAGTAAAACAATAACAAAAAAAGGAAAATAAAAATGTTTAACTCAATAAATTACGAATTCTTGCCGACTAGTGATTCAGCTATTCTTGCGGTAGATAAAGTAATCGCTAAATTATAGCCAAATAGTGTTCGGCTCTGCTTGAAAACTAGTTGGGTCATGAAGCTTATTATTAATATTATACTTTACAAATTAACATAAAAGTTGTATTAAATAGCTAGATGAATACTTTGGCCAGAGATAATAGTAGAATAATGCAGGATTATAACCACTGTGAAGTTGTGGTAACTGATGAACTGGCTGAAAGCCGGTCAAGTAGTAAAGGGCATAAGAAAAACAAATCTAATTTGGGCGTGGCGGCATTGGTCGCTGGTTCCCAAGCTTTAGGAATTCTTGCCATTTTTGTATTTGACGACGAGCCATTAAAATCTACAGAAATACATGGATTAGAATCTAGAACCGATGTAGAAGTGAACATGCAAAGAGTCGCCATGGAAGTTACTGGCAAAGATATCGCTGTGCACTGTACGGACTTAGTAAGCCCAAATCCCAGGAATAGCAGATTAGGTGTACACATCCTCCACGGTACTGGCGAAGAAACTATTTTGATTTCTACAAACTTTTGCGAAGGCATCGATGCTTTGATTGATTTTGAGGATTCAGTATCTTCAGAAGAATATCCGCAAAGTATTAGCGATGGTGTCATGGGGATATTTACTCTTGGCCATGAGCTGGCTCATGCCGAAGGAATTAGTAATGAAGGCGAAGCAAACTGCAGGGGAGTGGCATTATATAATCAAGTGGCCGATAGCTTAGGTGTAATGTCTATGCTGGGTGGTGTTGATATTTTGCCCGCTATACAGAATCACTCATTCCCACAAGAGTATCACTCGGCTGGCTGCTAAATTTAAATTCCTAGGATTTGCTTCTTTTTGGTATCAAATTCTTCTTGAGTAAGAATGCCTTTATCAAGCAATTTGGCTAGTTTTTCAAGTTCGTCGATGCCTTCTTCCATTTGGTCAAGCTGGTCTATTCTAATTGTTTTAGTGTCTTTGAACTTGGCTTTTTTGGGCTGCATTGATTGTACCTTTAGCACCGCATCGGCAAAATTTAGGCGGTCGGCCGGTCTTATAACCATGACTATGCGCTTGCCTTCGGTGGATTCAATAATTACACCAGTACCGCCGGCCCGTAGTTTGATCCAAGCTACTTGATCTATTGGGATTACATTTTTGCCAAAACTACCGCTGTATTCAATGCGATTTATAAACACGCGGGTTTTAAACCGCAAATGGTTGGTGACATAAAGTGGTGATGTGCCGTCCAAACGGCGCTGGCTGGCTAGTGTTGCCATAATGGCGCGCTCGCGTTCATAAACTACCCGTTTTTCAGATTCTGGTGCACGTTGTGGGGCGATATCGATAACCCGTGGAATTTTGCCAGATTTACCGGACATTGTTCGCGGTTGTTTATATGAAGGCGTGTAAGGTTTGACGTTTAGTTTGGTTGGCTCGGGCCTTTTTTCTACTTTAATTTCTTTTTTGGGTGCCTCAGGCTCGGCTACGGGATCGGGTTTTTTGGTGGTTTCTTTTGGCTCTTCTTTGATTGGTTCTGGCTCAGGCTCAAGTTGGGTCTCAGGTTCTGGTTTTGTCTCAACTTCAGGCTCAGATGTTACCTCTGGCTCAGGTTGGTCTATATCGGTTTCAGTTTGTTGATCAGTTGGTTCAAAATCTTGCTCGGTGATCTCATGAGGCTCATCTGCATCTTGAGATGGAGAGGCTAATGTATCTTCCGGGTAGGATGGGTTAGGCGTAATTATTGTCGATCCCGATTGTCTCTGAACGCTCAACTCGGTGTCGGCCTCTTCGATAGCGCGTACGCTTATGGTCTTGGCGTTATCTTTGATTTTGTCAAACAGTCCCATTGATATTTTCCCTCTTAGACATGACAGATTTTATCATTGTCGATAAAGCACCTTACTCGTAGCTCGTACTGTAATTGATTATAGGGTGTTAACGCAACATTTTGAAGCTTTTTTGTCTACGACGTGGTGTTGTTGGCGTGATAAATTTGTAATTAGATACATTTTGGCGCTCATACATACTGGGGTAGGAGAGCACGATCTGAAGGTAAGTGCCTATATAATCCGCACCGATTTTGTTGAGCCAGAAAATAATGTTGCATATGCATAAGAAACTTAATAAATAACCTGCAATTTGGTGGCCATGTAGAGCTAGGAGAGAATACGAATTAAATCATTAAGTAGTTGAGTTTGGCCGAAACACCTCGAGGGTAATGTTTCGGCCGTAGCGGAGCCAGATTGCATCGATGACATTCTGACTCCGCTAGAGCCCTAGACACCCGAGAAACTAGTCCTCAAGGGTCACTTGTGGTTGGTGCGCGTTCCAGCACCCTTCGCAGCAAGCCGCTTCAGGGCTGCACCGAGTGCCATGATCCCGGTCGCTATACCCGTAATTGCGATTGCGGGTGCGCCGGTGACTGGCAGGTCGTTGTTGGCCGTCATTATCTCACCTCCTTCAATTGGAATAGTTGGGCTGTAACAGGACTGGTTGCGAAGCGGGTAGGTGATACCCACTTGCAAGATTGTACGGTTGGCTGACGGATGGCCTTGATCAACGCGTGAACGAAGATTACCCGATAGATGAGGTCGACTACAATGATGGCCGGCGCAAGTATGACGAGCTGCGGGTGTCCGAGTACGATAGCTGCCGCGAATATCCACAAGCAATAGATACTGATAAAAATCAGCGCTATTACAGGGCTATCCACAATTGCCAGATACGCGAACCACAGCGTCACGGGTGTGCCGGCTATGTAGACAAACCACTGGATCATCAGCACCACGTAGGCAAAATCGAACCGGCTGCGAACGCGGCCGACCCGATGACCGAGGATCCCTTGGAAGGTTCCCCAGAGCCAACGCAGGTTCTGATGGTACCAGTCGTGCAGGTTGGTTGGATCTTGCAGGTACGCCCGAGCTTTCGGTGCGTAGACAATTTCGCCTAGCTTCCGCCGTTGTGTCTCAAGCACCCAGAAGGTGTCGTCGACTATATACGGCGGCGGCATCGGCAAGATGTCGTCCAATAACTCGGTCCGGTAGACCGAGTTACTCCCTGAGATACAATTCATCACTCCGAAAATGCTTTGGATGCGACGGATTACCAGCTGGTAGTTCCAATACGAGAATGCTCGCTTGGCCAGCCAGATGTTCCATCGCCGGTCTTTAGGCCATTCGGTGATGTTCTTGCCGACGACTATCGCCGTATCAGGCCCGAATTGCTCCAGGCATTTTACGATGAAATCATCAGCAATCTGCACGTCGTCGTCCAGAATGGCAACCGCTCGGTAGCGGGAGCCGAGACTGAACTTCTTGTAACCTCGATGCAACGCCGCGGGTTTACCGATGTTTTTCCGTAGTCCTAGCACTAACGCACCGGCACTTTTTGCAACCTTTACGGTCGCATCAGTCGATGCGTCGCTGACTACGTAGACATCGCACCCGTTGCGAAGCCCAGATCTGATGGTTGAAGCGATGCTTTTCTCGCCATTCCGGCAAGCGATAAGAATCGCCACGTCATCTAACTCGCTGACAGGCTGGAAGCCTTTGCTTGGTCGTTCGGCAGGTATGGGCACTTTATCAGGCCAATAATATCCGTACAACCAAGCTCCGATCATGAGCAAAAGCAACACGATCGGGAAAATCATTGCTGTCCATAGCAAGATGTTGACCACTTTTTTCTCCCTCGAATTGTGAAAGTCCAGGACGCTAATAATCTTAGGCTTACTATATTTAAATTACTGTCAGATATATTGCATAATTAAAAAAGCGTCCGATTGTTCAGACGCTTTATGTGGTAGCGATGACTGGATTTGAACCAGTGACCCCAGGCTTATGAGTCCTGTGCTCTAACCAACTGAGCTACATCGCCGTGTCGAAGCGTGATAGTTATGTTACCAAATTGCTGACAAAATGAATTTGCTCAGCAATTCTAGTAACCTAACAAAGTCTTCTCCTTGCAAAATTCCAAACAGCATATAAACTGCTTGGTTTGAAATTTTCGAAAGTAACCAAAACATATATTATCACGTTTCGCCCCTGTTGGCCAAGTTTAAAGCAGTTGTATAAGTTCGGCGTTTGGGATTCGTAATGGGTGGCTAAAGGGGAAATCTTCCAAGACATGATGCCTAAGCGCTCGACCAAAACTGCCATGGCTAACTACTAAAATAATTTCGGCATCGATGGCTTCTATTTTATCCAGGGCTTGTCGTGCTCTTAGAAGTAACTCCGTAACTGTTTCTGCGCCTTCAAAGTCATTGTTGTGAGAGTCTAAGCTGTACGGCTGGCCTTCCATATTACCGTAAAAACGCTCCATCAGAATTGGATCAAGAACTATTTCAGTTTCTGGAAAGCCAATTTCTTTAGCAACAATACGGGCAGTATCGTGGGCGCGGGCAAGCAGCGAGCTGAAAATATATTCGATCCCTAGTTTTTTGGCGGCTTGACCTGCTTTGATGGCTTGCCGCCGACCTTCTTGCGTGAGCGGTGTGTCAGTATGACCGGCAAATAGCCCCGATACATTCATTTCGGATTCGCCATGGCGTATAAAATATAGATGTTTCATGCGTGCTTATTTTTATACCACGTTAAAAGTTCACTCCAAGGTTCTGGGAATTTTACTAAACGTTCAGGTGAATCTAGTAGTCCTGTTTCGTCAACTTCAGCTAGGCTCAATCCATTATCGAATACCATTGCTATAACGTTCCGCCATGGAACTTGCGAGCTTCCTTTTGGTTCCGTTAGGATTGTGCCAATTGCATCTTTGCGGAACAACACGGTTTCTTTATCGTCCTGATAGGCCAGAAGTTGCACTACGGTTGCCATTCGATCTTGTAATGATGCAGTAAGGTTAATAAAATCTTCGGTTCGAAACCAGGTATTCATTGACTTCATATATGGTCCTGGGAACCCATTAAGGCCGCTTATTAGCCAGGAGTCGTCGCTGACCACTACGGGTTTACCGACAAGTGCGTAAGCGCTTTTTGCTTTATGGCGGATGATTGCTTCGGCATCTTCGCCCTGAATTTCATCGATTTCCAGTACTAATTGTTGCAACTCAACACCTTCGCGGGCACACAATGCCTGCGCGAGTGCATATTTTAAATCATTACCAGTAACGAAATTTAGCTCCATCTTGCTAGAATTATAATCAATGGATATTACAAAAACAATTCAGCTTAGGCCTGGGCACTATGTAGTTGCAGTTAGCGGCGGGGTTGATTCAATGGCGCTGCTACATATTTTGGCTAATAAGTACGGCAGTAAATCCAAAGACGTAAGGTTTACGGTGGCGCATTTTGATCACGGCATTCGTGACCAATCTCACTTTGATCGTCAATTAGTACATGAGGTCGCCAGCCAGCTAGGTCTGCCTTTTGTATTTGAAGACGGTAATCTAGGTCCAAGTGCCAGCGAAGCTGTGGCAAGGGAGGCAAGGTACAAGTTTTTGAGGTCCGTTCAAAAACACTCAGGTGCACACAGTATAATTACAGCTCATCATCTTGACGACACCATAGAAACAGCACTTCTTAATTTGATCCGTGGTACTGGACGCAAGGGTATGAGCTCGCTGCATAAATCCAAAGATGGTCTGGCTAGGCCACTTCTGCACGTATCAAAATCTCATCTAAGGTCGTATGCCGAGGCCAATGGCCTAGTTTGGAACGAAGATAGCACAAATCAAAACCAAGACTATAAACGTAATTATGTACGGCACAGTATTATTCCCAAGGCCAAGGCCACATCGGCGGCCGATTATCACAAGTTAGTAGCACTTTTGCGTCGCCAGCGCGAAGTAAATCATGCTATTGATGCATATCTAGAGACAATTTTGCATACTCAGCCAAGTAAGTCTAAACTTCGCCGTCGCGATGTAGCAGCTTTGCCCTATAAAGTCGCATCGGAGCTGGTAGCTGAATGGCTAAGGCAAAACGGCAAACGCCAATTATCAAAGTGGTTAGTAGAAAGATTGACAGTTGCGATCCGCACCGCAAATCCAAAAACCGAGCTATTAATCGATGGGCATTGCAAGGTGAGTTTTACTAAAACCGGTGCAGAATTCATTAAAGTATAAGAAATTTCACAAAAAATAGTTAAGTTTGTCTAGCAGTGTCAAAACCTAATCTGTATAATAAGGCTCACTATGGAGAAAAAACCGTTTCGTTCTACAAAACCTGGAGGTAAAAATAACCAACGCTATATTAAAAACGCTGGCTTTGTGGCTATGCTTATACTGATTGGCGCTGTTATATTTTCTACTTTCAACCAACCGTCTAAATTACAAGAAGTCCCTTATAGCCAGGTGGTGGCAGATGCCAACGCTGATAAATACGAAAAATTGATAATAAGTGGATCAAAAGTAGAAGTAGTTGAAAAAGACAAATCTGACCCTACGTTAACCTCACAAAAAGATCCAAACTCCACTTTAACCGAAGACGGAATCGAGCCGAACAATGTTAATTACCAGTATAAGACGCCCAGCGAAGGCGGTGGCATCTGGGCTCAGCTAGGTATTACGCTCTTGCCGGTGATTTTGATCGGATTTATTTTGTTCTTTATGCTCAGGAGCGCTCAAGGGCAGGGCAATCAAGCGATGAGCTTTGGCAAATCTCGGGCTCGACTTTATGGCAATGAAAAAGACAAAGTAACATTTAAGGATATTGCTGGCTCAGACGAAGCCAAGCAAGATTTGCAAGAAGTAGTAGAATTCTTGAAGTATCCTAAAAAATTCGAAAATGTTGGCGCCAAGATTCCAAAAGGAGTTTTGCTAGTAGGCCCTCCTGGAACAGGTAAAACTATGCTTGCTAGGGCGGTCGCCGGCGAAGCCAATACCCCATTCTTTAGCATTTCAGGTTCTGAGTTCGTGGAAATGTTTGTAGGCGTGGGAGCCTCTAGAGTTAGAGATTTGTTTGCCAAGGCTAAAAAGAACGCCCCTTGTATTATTTTTGTTGACGAAATTGACGCCGTTGGTAGACGACGTGGTAGCGGTATGGGTGGTGGACACGACGAGCGCGAACAAACCCTTAACCAAATATTGGTAGAAATGGACGGCTTTGAACAAGGCGCAAACGTTATTGTACTTGCGGCTACCAACCGTGCTGATGTGCTAGATCCAGCGCTGCTAAGGCCTGGACGGTTTGACCGCCGTGTAAATATTGGACTGCCAGACCGCAAAGACCGCGAAGCAATCCTCAAGATTCACTTTGCCAAAAAGCCACTCGCAAAGAATGTCGATCTAGACGCACTGGCTGCCAAATCCGCAGGAAGCTCGGGTGCAGACCTAGGCAATATTGCCAACGAATCAGCTATTTTGGCGGCTCGCGACAATCGCCACGAAATTAGCCAAGCTGATGTGACGGGTGCGTTTGAAAAAGTCGCCATTGGTCCGGAGCGTAAGAGTAAAATTATGTCGGAAACCGAAAAAGAAATGACTGCTTACCATGAGGCTGGACATGCCATAGTTGGCCATGTACTCCCTGACAGTGATATGGTGCACAAGGTAACAATTATCCCGCGCGGTGGCACAGGTGGTGTTACCTGGTTTATTCCGCCAGAAGACAAGAGTTATCACAGCATTGTCGAGTACAAAGATGTTCTAGCGCGTATGTTGGGTGGACGCATTGCCGAAGAAGTAAAATATGGCGAAGATCGAGTTACTACAGGAGCTGGATCAGACTTGCAAAAAGCCGCCGAATTAGCCCGCGAAATGGTAATAAACCAAGGCATGGGCAAAGGCAAGTTACGCAATCAAGTGTTCCGTGTCGAAGAAGGTATGATGATTGATCGAATGGTCCACGAAAAGCAATTTTCTGACGACACTGCCAAACTGATTGATGACGAAGTCGAGAGTTTGATAACCGAAGCCGCCAATCGTGCCCGTACTGTTATAAAGGCAAATGTCAAAAAGCTAGAAGTACTAAAGGCTAAATTGCTCGAAAAAGAAACAGTCGAAGCCGAAGAAGTATTATCGATCCTTGAAGGCTCCAGAATGCCCCGCGAAGCAGCACTGTACTAAACTTACTTTTCAACAAGAAAAAGTAGTGACTGGTTATTAGCCTCAAAAAAATCTACCAATTAATTCAGTGCATAAAGAGAATGTGTGCGTATTGGAAATAATAATATAAATCTCACTGGTCATTACGCTAGTCTCAAGCCTATAATGATAGTCAGTGAAAAGCCGGATTATTGATCGCGCCAATAAAAAAATCTCTTTCGGGGGGGTAGCCGCGCTTTTAATGGCTACGGCCTTGATAGCACAAGTACTCGGATTCTTGAAAGTTAAATTTATTAATGCTAACTTTGATTATCTCGGCACCGAAAGTACAGATGCATTCTTCGCCGCCTTTAAAGTGCCTGATTTTTTCTTTTATACAGTTGCAGCTGGAGCTTTGGGCGTCGCGTTTATTCCATTTCTTGCGGATCATCTAGAAAAACATGACAAAGAGGGAGTATGGGAACTTGCCAGCAGTTTGCTTAATCTTATGGCTGTTGCAACCGCTTTTGTGGGTGTGATAATTTTTATATTTGCAGAACCTCTTATTAGTCATATCGTTGCGCCGGGTATGAATCACCATCAGCTACATGACGCGACAATAATAATGCGCTTGATTGCTTTTAATCCATTTTTGTTTACACTTTCCGGTATTTTGACAGCAACTCAGCAGGTATTCGGCCGATTCTTTTTTTACGCCATTGGCCCGATCGTATATAACTTGAGTATTATTCTAAGCATTTTTATTTTCAAAAATAATATTGGACTTATTGGTTTAGGTATTGGAGCTCTTGTTGGCGCATTATTGCAGTTGATGGTTGTTTTCTTTGGTATGGGCGGTATGAATTTCAAATGGAAGCCGACGATTAATTTTAAATCGCCTGATTTTAGACATATCTTACGTTTACTTCCGTCTCGATCGGTAGATCAAGGTATTGATTCAATTAACTCTATTGTAGAGACTAATTTTGCAAGTAAGATCGGCACCGGTGCTGTAACATTCTATGAAAGCGCCTATACATTGCATACAGCACCAATAATTCTAATTGGAAATAGTATAGCGACGGCAGCATTTCCCCGCATGAGCGAGCGTCTATCCCAGGGCCATTACGACCTTTTTAGGAAGGAATTTCTAAAAATCTTGCGGATAATGATATGGATAGCTGTGCCCGTTGTGGTTGTGTGCTTTTTTGCTCGTGGCTATTTGGCTCGCATTATATTTTCTCGTGGCGCACCAGAGATAGCCGCTATTTTCGGGTTTTTATGCGTGGCAATATTTTTCCGAATCGTATATGCAATTGTCTCGCGTTATTTTTATGCCCAAAAAGATACTTGGACGCCTTTAGTAGTCTCGATCATTGCGATTGCGCTTAACATTTATTTGGCCTGGCAATTATCTCGGCCCGCTAATTATGGAGTGTCTGGACTGGCCATGGCCCAATCCATTGTTGCCGCAGTAGAAGTCTTAATTTTGTTTAGTATTCTGATTGTTAAGGATGTTAGGTTGTTTGATAGACAATTTTGGGGCGGTATATGGCAAATAATGTCGGTGACTGGTTTTAGTGTGGTCGCGACCTACGTTATGTTACAGATTTTCCCACTACTAAGCACAGATACCGGGTTCTTAACTCTAGGTGTTAAATTAGGCTTAATTACTTTCGTTACCGGTATTGTACACCTCGGCTTGTCTTCACTATTTGGTTTAGAGGAAGCTGTTCCAGTGATTGCCAAGATGCGACAATTTACCAGATTTATCCTCCGCCCTGTCAAGATTGGTTGGTAACACCTTACCACCTCTGTTATAATCGATTGTAACATGAACCAATCGCACATACGTAACTTTTGCATAATAGCTCATATTGATCATGGCAAATCGACGCTAGCCGATAGGCTTCTTGAGATTACTGGCACCGTCCAGAAGCGCGACATGAAAGCCCAAATGCTTGATAAGATGGATTTGGAGCGTGAGCGTGGCATTACTATCAAATTGGCACCTGTTAGAATGCGCTACAAAGACTACGAGCTTAATCTTATCGATACGCCTGGTCATGTTGATTTTTCTTATGAGGTATCGCGCAGTTTAGAAGCCTGTGAGGGTGCAATATTGGTGGTAGATGCCAGCCAGGGAATTCAGGCCCAGACGCTTGCCAATGTATATTTGGCAATGGCGGCCGATTTAGTAATAATTCCTGTGCTAAACAAAATTGATTTGCCAGCAGCCGATGTGGAGCGTGTGAGCGGGGAAGTCATGAGTCTTTTGGGCTGCAAAAAAGAAGATATACTGCTGATTTCTGCTAAGACAGGGCAAGGTATAGAAGCGGTTTTGGACAGGGTAGTTGATCAGGTCCCCTGCCCCAAAGGTTCGACGGGGAACACCCGGGCGCTAATATTTGACAGTTATTACGATGATTATCGCGGCGTCATTTTGTACGTGCGTGTAGTTGATGGCCAAATAAATAAATCTGACCAAATTCGCATGATTTCTGCTGCTACTAACGGTTTAGCGTTAGAGGTGGGAAGTCTAAATCCGGCCATGTCCCCTGCCGCCACACTTAGCACTGGTGAAATTGGCTATGTCGTGACCAACCTCAAGAGCACTCGCGAAGCAAAAGTTGGCGATACTGTAACATTGGTAAAATCTCCTTCCACCGAAGCGCTTCCCGGCTACCGTGATGTAAAGCCGTTTGTGTACGCTGGTATATTTCCTGAATCAAATGAATTTTATAACGATCTAAAAGAAGCAATCGAAAAATTGTCTTTAAGCGACTCAGCACTGCAGTACGAACCGGAAAATTCTCCCGTTCTAGGGTTTGGTGTTCGCACCGGTTTCTTAGGGCTGCTACACATGGATATTGTTCGTGAACGGCTGGAGCGCGAATATGATTTGAGCTTAATCATCACCAATCCAAGCACCGATTATCATATTAAGCTTCTTAATGGTGAAAAATTGGATATTAAATCGGCTGCCGACTTGCCCGATCCTGCCAAGATTGAATCAATAGCCGAACCGTGGATAAAGGGTGAGATTGTCGTACCTAAAGAGTACGTCGGAGCAGTTATTCAGTTGATAGTAAATAAGCGTGGTACTCAAAAGGGCTTAAGTTTTGTCGATGCGCATTTGGCGTTAGTGACGTTTGAGGCGCCGCTAGCTAATTTGTTGACTGACTTTTACGACCAGCTCAAGAGTGCAACTAGTGGCTATGGTTCATTCAACTATGAACTTAGTGAATACCGAAATGAAGATTTGGTAAGAGTTGATTTTTATGTGGCAGGCGACATGGTGGGGGCGCTCAGCGTTATGGCACATCGTTCTGAAGCTCAAAGATTAGGCCGCGAAACAGTAGAAAAATTAAAAGACGTTATTCCCCGCCAGAATTTCCAAGTAGCATTGCAAGCTGGAATTGGCGGAAGATTTATCGCCCGTGAAGATATCTCGGCATACCGTAAAGATGTAACTTCTGGACTATATGGTGGCGACGTCTCACGCAAGAAAAAAGTACTGGCCAAGCAGAAAAAAGGCAAAGAGCGCCTGAAACGCTTCGGCAAAGTCGATATTCCGGCAGAAGCCTTCACCGTCATGTTGAAACGTGATTGACTACAATCAACGCCCTTGATATTAATAAGATGGGACTGGTGGTGGCGCATCTTCGGGGATGGTTACATCATTTTCTACGAGATACACGCGCGTGCCAGTAAGCAATTCCCCTATGCTGGCATTTCTGCTTAAGTGAGCTGTTAGCTCAAAAAATCGCTGTAACTTGTCTATCTCGCCAGGTTCGGGCAAGGGCTCGAATTTAGCTACGGCTAACTGGATGTGAGTTGCAAGAATCTCTCTTGTTCGCGCGCTTATTTCCCTTATCTGTAAATTCGTCTCAACTTCAGTGAGGAGTTCGGCGGGTGTTTGTTGACTGATTCCCAATGGCATTCAAACACTTTGTCATACCAACTATAGGGATTTCAGTAACTTAGTCTACAGAAATATCCTTATGTTTTAGTTTTTAATCTGATACAATATTGTTAATGGATAAACAAGCAGTAATGGCGCGGCTAAAGGATTTGCAGCCCGGCTACCGAGCAAACCCACAAGTCCTAGCACAACTTTCACATATCAATATTTTGGCCGTTATCGGGCCGACTGGCGCAGGTAAATCAACCATTGTGCGTCAATCTGGCCTGCCATTTGTCATCGGTGACACAACCCGCGCACCTAGAGAAGGCGAAGTACAAGGCAAAGATTATAATTTTCGAATAGATTTCGAAAATATGGTCCGAGAAATAGATGACGGTGAGTTCGTTCAATACGTAATTCAACGCGACATTGACATTTATGGTACCAGGTCTTCGTCTTATCCAGCTTCCGGCGTATGCGTCATGTCGATTCTGGCCACGGCTCTGGTGGATTTTAGAAACATCGGCTTTAACTCGCTTCGTCCAATTTATATTGTGCCACCAAACCATTCGGAGTGGATGCGTAGGATTAGCGCCCACCGTGACAAAGACCTAGAGGCTCGCTTGCTAGAAGCCAAGGAATCCCTGATGGCGGCGCTTAATGATCCGTCTTATGTATTTATTATTAACGACAATCTAGAAACAGCTATCAGTGTATTGCAAGGAGTTGCCCGAGGTAGTGTAGATATGAACGAATCTTCTCGTGCGCGAACCTCGGCCTCTACATTGTTTGAGCATTTGCAACGAGTTATAAGATAAACTTCAGCCAAAAAAAATGATTAGTGTAAACAAGCTTCATAACATAGAAGCTTTCAAAACGGTTTTAAAAAATTACAAGCCTAGTGATGAGGGCGTTAAAATGCTTCAAGCCCTCAAGCTAGTTTTGTTAATCGGGCCCTCAGCTGCCGGCCGTAATACGATGATTTCCATTCTTAGGTCTACCGGACGCTACCATTACATCGTATCCGATACCACTCGTTTGCCACGAGAAAACAACGGAATTATGGAGCAGAACGGCGTAGAATATTGGTTTAAGCCAGAGGAAAAATTTTTGGATGGGTTGCAAAAAGGGGCATATCTAGAGGCAGCAATCATTCATGGGCAGCAAGTCTCAGGTATTAGCATTGCTGAGCTTAATAAAGCAAATCTTGATGACAAAATTGCTATAGACGAAATAGAAGTAGACGGTGCCGATCACATACATAATTACAAACCAGATGCGCTGTTTGTTTTTTTATTGCCGCCTAATTTTGATATTTGGATGCAGCGTTTAATGGCTCGTGGTTACATGGATGAACAAGAAATCCGTCGTCGTCTAATTAGCGCCCGGACGGAGATAAGTACTGCCTTACAGGCTAATTTTTACCAGTTTGTAATCAATAACGAAATTCACGAGGCCGCCGAAGCAGTAGATCAGCTTGTCAGTGGCCGTCCGCCAGATCAGGCCAAACAGACGTTTGGCCGAAGCCACGCCAAGAAACTTATAGAGGAAATCGAATACTATTTGAATATTGTTTAGATAATAGCTGATAAATTTTTACCTTTAGAATAGCCGCCTAATTGTAGCTACCTTAATTCTATGGAATAATACGCTTATGCCAATATTAAAGCGCAATAAGTCGAGCACTGTTAAACCTTATAAGCCAGAAGTCGTAACTGGCGGCTTTGAGCTTCATTTTGAGGACGTAATTCATCGCAACCGTGCGGCAATGATTGCTTTATTCGCCACTGGATTGGTAGCGATCACGGCGTTTATACCAGGAGCAGTGTTCCAGTCGTATGCCCGTGAAGATCACGTATCATTAGAGGCCGAATCCGGTATTATTATCAATCCAGACTTAGTAACAATAGTTAATGGCGATATGACGGCAAATAACAACAGCTACATAGAATTCAATATTCCTGACTAGAGCACTGGCACTCTTGTATTTTGAGTGCCAAAAAGGTATAATTTGGTCATTATGACAGACCGCCAGCAAGCGATTTTACTTGCCGTAGTGGAGCAATATGCCGAAGTTGCCAGTCCAGTTGGCAGCAATTTGCTGGCTAAACTTTTTGGCGTGTCTAGCGCAACTATTCGAGCCGAAATGGCCGAGCTTGAGCGCCATGGTTACATAGTTCAGCCGCATACCAGCGCTGGCCGAATTCCTTCTGACAAGGGCTACAGGCATTACGTAAATCACCTGACTGACCAGGAACCATCTTTATATGAGAAGCGAGGTGAAAAAGCCCTGACTACTCGTGTGCAACACGGCGGCATGCCCGAGCGAACGATTCGTAACGCCGTAGATACTTTAGTGGATTTGACCCATAATTTAGGCTTGGCTACAATAGGCGACCAATTATACATGAGCGGCCTCAGCAACTTATTTGGCCAGCCGGAATTTATTCATCCAGCTCAGGTCCAAGAAGTAGCCAGATTACTGGATAATCTAGAACCTTGGCTTCGAGAAACTGCCCCAAATGATCCGTTAAGCGTTTATATTGGCCGTGAGAACCCAATTGGTGGTGGAGCCGGCTGTTCGCTAATTATCAGTAAATTCCGCAGCCCATATTCTGATCGCAGCTATATAGGCATCCTAGGGCCGACTCGACAGAGCTACCGTGACGTAACGGCTCTTGTATCACGCGCTGGTCGCGCACTAGAGGAGGCGATGTAATGGCACGCTTAGGCGAATCGCCAGTTTTCAATCAGGCTGTTGATCAGTTTGCCCGAGATTTTATGTACGATACATATTCGCCAGATGACGCACCAAGCCGTATTAAAAGTACAGTTGAGCTGTACTGCGAAATAGGGCATCTGGATCCGGAAATGATTAGGCTTGCCCGCAAAGCTGGGGTTATGGAAGCCATTAGCCGGCTGATGGATTTGCACCAAGAAATAGAAGGAATTGCCATCGATGACCAAGAAATCTGATATCGAAAAACTCGAACAAGAGATTATAGAGCTCACTGACGCTTTGCAACGCGAACGAGCAGATGCTACCAATGTACGCCGTAGGGCAGATGAAGACCGAATTAAGATGGGTGCATACTACAAATCTTCTGTAGTCCGTGAACTTCTGCCTGTTATCGACAACTTTGAGCGGGCGCTCAAGCATGTGCCAAAAGATCTGGAGAACAATGAATATATCAAAGGTATTGAAGGTGTAGTAAAACAGTTTGAAGATACGCTTGCTAAACTTGGTGTAAATCGTATCAAAACTGTCGGTGAAAGCTTTGATCCTAACTTGCATGAGGCAGTCAGCCACGAAGAAGGCGAAGGTCAAGAAATTGTCAGTGAAGAACTCCAGTCTGGCTATACTTTGGGCGATGAAGTTTTGCGCCACGCCATGGTAAGGGTAAAGAGTTAAGCTATGCGTCAATATGAAGAACTTGAAGCGATGGTAGCGCGTTTGCAAACCGTTGTTAACGTCGGTAACCAAGTTGATGTAGAGTTATTTCCGGTAGTCGATCAGACGCTAGAGGATTTGAACTACATAAATCAAAATGATAAATCATCAAGTGGACATGCCGTCAGAATATTAGACATTGTTTTTCCAAACTAGTAAAATTTGGTATTAATAAAAACTTATTGTATAATACTATTATGTACAAAGATTTCCCAGCCGAGATAAAGGATCCAGTAGAATATTTTGCGTTTATGCATAGGATGGATAATACCGAAGGAGTCGGCTCAGACGAATTGTCTAGAGTCGCATGTACGGAGCTTCAATTTATGGCAGATGGGGTTGACCCAGACCTTATAAAAAACGCTTCTACTCAAGGATTGCTTCGTGCGATCGACCATATTCGAATACTAGAAACTGCCGGCAATAATTAATAAAATTAGCAAAATTATTAGCACTCTAAGTACTTGAGTGCTAATAAAATTGTGATACAATACTTTTAGCACTCTGATAGTGCATTTGCTAAATTAGGAGTTTTGCATGACACCAGAACAGCTAGCAATCGAGCAGAAAATACATGAAGGCTTAGCCCAAATTTTGGGTGATGAGCTAGCAGTGAGTCCTCCGTTGGCTGACCCAGCTACTTCACGCCTAGTCAGTTATGTCATAGCTCACCTTGAAGATTTTGGGATACTTGCTGAGGCGAAAGGCGAGTCAGTTCCAAGTGACGAAGTCGTAACACTTGATCCAATATCTATCACTGATCAATCTTAAAGAAGGTAAAAAGGAGAAATAATTATGGGTAAAATTATAGGAATAGATTTAGGTACAACAAACTCAGCTATGGCTGCAATGCAGTCGGGTAAAGCTGAAATTATTACAAACTCAGAAGGTGGTCGTACCACACCGTCTGTCGTAGCTGTAAACAAGAACGGTGAGCGACTGGTGGGACAAGTTGCCCGCCGCCAGCAGGTTACTAATTCTAAAAACACCGTATATGAAGTTAAGCGTTTAATTGGCCGTAGTTTTAGCGATAAAGAAGTTCAGCGCGATCTTAAACTTATGGGCTACGAAATCGTAAAATCCGGCAATCACGTAAAAGTTAAGATGGGCGACAAAGAATATTCTCCTGAGGAAATCAGCGCCATGATCTTAGGCAAGCTCAAAGCCGACGCCGAAGGTTTTTTGGGCCAGCCAGTTACCGAAGCCGTAATCACCGTGCCGGCATATTTTAACGATTCACAGCGACAAGCCACCAAAGACGCTGGCAAAATTGCTGGATTGGAAGTAAAGCGAATTATCAACGAACCAACCGCTGCTGCACTAGCATATGGATTAGACAAGGGCAGTAAAACAGATGAAAAAATTGCTGTTTACGACCTTGGCGGTGGTACATTTGACGTTTCAATCTTGGAACTGGGCGACGGCGTGTTTGAAGTTAAATCTACCAATGGTGACACGCACCTAGGCGGCGCCGATTTTGATCGAGTAATCGTTAATTATTTTGTCGATGAGTTCAAAAAAGAGCAAGGCATGGACATCTCTAGCGATAATGCCGCTATGCAGCGTTTGCGTGACGAAGCCGAAAAAGCCAAGATTGAACTATCTACCGCTAATGAAGTTAACGTAAACTTGCCGTTTTTGACCGCCGACGCAGATGGCCCAAAGCATTTTGAACATAAACTTACCCGGGCAAAACTAGAAAGCTTGGTAAGCGAACTTGTAGAAAAGACGGCTGAACCGTGCCTAAAAGCACTCAAGGACGCTGGGCTTAAAGCTGGCGATATCGATGCGGTTGTATTAGTTGGTGGTATGACTCGTATGCCAGCCGTTCAAGAACAAGTTAAGAAAATCTTTGGCAAAGACCCAATGAAGGGTGTTAACCCTGATGAAGTTGTTGCTATAGGCGCAGCAATCCAGGGCGGTGTATTGCAAGGCGATGTTAAAGACGTGCTTTTACTAGATGTTACGCCATTGTCTTTGGGCATCGAAACTATGGGTGGCGTAAGCACCAAGCTTATCGAGCGCAACACTACAATTCCTACCAGCAAATCGGAGGTATTTAGTACGGCAGCTGATAATCAGAACCAAGTAGAAATTCATGTATTGCAAGGCGAACGCGAATTTGCTAACGACAACAAATCTCTGGGTCGTTTTGTACTAGACGGAATTCCACCAGCACCACGCGGCGTGCCGCAAGTGGAAGTTACATTTAACCTAGATGCTAATGGCATCCTCAACGTTACTGCCAAAGACAAGGGTACCGGCAAAGAACAAAGTATTACAATTCAAGGTTCTTCAGGACTTAGCAAAGACGAAGTTGAAAAAATGGCCAAAGACGCCGAGGCTCACGCCGAAGAAGATAAGCAAAAGCGCGAATCTGTAGATATACGTAACCAACTGGACAGTGCGATTTACTCTGCCGAAAAAATGAAGACCGACAATGGCGACAAATTAAGCGACGAAGATAAAAAGGTCTTAGACGAGGCAGTAGAAGAAGCCAAAAATGTAGCTAAAGACGACAAGGCTGATAAAGATACCCTAGAAGCCGCTGCTAAGGCGCTATCTGATAAAATCATGCCAATCGGTGCCAAGATGTACGAACAGGCTTCTAAAGAAGCTGAGAACACAGATGATGGAACCAAGAAGTCAGATGCTGACGAAGATAATTCCGACAAAGCAGACAAAGACGAACCAGTAGAAGGTGAAGTCGTCGACGACGATAAGAAGTAGTTGCTATTTAAGCATAAGTGTGATATAATGTTATAAATATGAGTATATTAGAGCGCGAAGCGCCGGATACTAGTTTTCTATCATTAGAAACATCCCCGAGAGTAAGTGAGGCTATTTTAAGTGAGCTTTCAGAAGGTTTTAGTAAAGATGTTTGTTTAACTCAAGATCTGGATAACGCTCAAGAAGTTTCAAATGTGTTTGGGCATATGCCTGTTAGCACCGTAGTAGAGCGTCCAATATTCCAGGAGCAAGAGGATTTAGATCCAAAAGTTGCAAAAGAATTAGAGGAAACGATTGACCAAGAGCCATCTGTTGAACCCGTCGTTGATAAAAAGGTGCTAAAAGAACTACTAGGACTTTTTGATAAAGCAAACAGCCCTAATCTTGGTGAAATAGAGGCTGAAACAGCCATGATGCGCGAACAAGCGATATGGATGGATGGAGAAATAGAGAGGCGAGAACGGGCGGAACAATTAGCAGACATAGCCTGTCTAGATGAACTGCACCGCGATATCAATATGCGGGTTTGGGCATCTAGGGATGAAGCCGGATCTATTTTAGAAGAAGAAATTCCAAAAGAGGAGGCTGCTAGATTGGCATTCACTTATGCTGAGTATGACGACGAAGTTTACGGGCCTCATGTTAAGGTTGAATCATCAGGTGC
>JALYQY010000021.1 GCA_030855585.1 bacterium
GCTATGATGAAGCCGCAATTCGAATCCGGTAGCAGCGCCAAGCACAAAGGTGTTATCAAAAACGATCGCATGCGCAGGGATATTTTAAAAGATTTTGAAGCTTGGCTTAAAAATAGTTTCGTAATTATAGACAAAGCCGATTCGGATGTAGCAGGCGCTAAGGGAAATACCGAAAGATTTTACCTCTTACGAAAACTCAGTAAATAGCGGATAATAAGGCTAATGCTGGGAGCGATACTATTTTCTTTGTATGCCCATATAGGGCTTGCTACTAGTAATTTAGCAGGAGCCGTAGGCTCGCGAAAAATTTCAGCAGCAAGGATGTCTTTGTATGCGTGGCTTGCTGGTTGTTTGTTAGCGGCTGCGGCCACACCATTTTTGTTTAATACTTTACCAGACCTTAAGGCGTTTGTGGTTACTGCGTTTTTGGCTGTAATTATGGCTGTTGCCTATCCTATCTTTTTGTACACTCTCGAACATGGTAATGCAACTATAAACGGAGTGATTGGGGGAACATTTCCTATCTGGGTAGTTATATTATCGCTGCTATTTTTTGACGAAAGGCTTTCTATAATCCAGGCAGTTGCGGTGGTGTTTATATTTGCAGGAGTTGTGCTTAGTACTTTGCACTTAACAAGGCGTACTAAACTTAAAACTATGTTCAATAGGTATTCTTTACTGGCTTTTTTGGTGAGTATTCTGTGGGGGGTATATTTTACTTTTATACGCTATCCAGTAGAGCAATATGGCTGGTTCGAAACAAATGTTGTAGTACAGTTTGTAGCCTCGATTTTTTCTATACTAATACTAATGCCTGTGATACGGCGTTCTAAACCATTGAAGTTTAAGAGATCAAATTTGCGATGGCCAGCTATTAATGCTTTTTTCGGTTTTTCGAGCAGTCTATCATACAACTACGCGCTCACATTAGGAGCAAGCAGTATCGTTGCTCCAATAGCGGGATCTTACCCCGGTTTATATGCGTTAATGTCGTACTTTATTTTCAAGGAAAAGCTAACAAAACTACAGTTATTAGGATTAGTGTTGGTACTTATTGGGGTGATTACGCTGTCAGTGGTATCTGTTTAGCTTAAATATGAGCGGAGCTTTTCTTCGTCTATTATTACTATCAGACCAGGCGTGCTGATAAGACCTTTTTTCTCTAACGCCGTAAGTTCGCGGCTGGTGGTCTCGCGGCTGGCATTAATTGAGCTGGCGATATCCTGCTGCCTTAGCGGCACATTGATAGTTAGACCCATTATTGTATGTTTGCCAAATCGGCTGGCCATAGTTATCAAAAACGAAATCAGCCGTTCGCGGACGGTGCGGTATTCTAGGTTTATAATCCTTTCGCTATGGATACGGTACATTTCCAGCGTCATATCTAGCAGGGGAGTCACCATGCCTGGATCGTCCTGAATAAGTTTCAAGAATTTGGCGCGTGACACCCGCCATACGCTTACCGGACTCAGAGATTGGTATATTACGTTTCGTTCTAGGCCAGTTATTGCCCAGATAAGTGGGAATATCTCGTGTTCTTTGCGGATAATCAGCAGGTTTTCTTCACCGTATTTGGTGATGTCGTAGGCTTTGACTATACCGCTTTGTATATAAAAAACACCCGGCGGAGATTCGCCGGGGCGTATTATAAATTCGCCTTTTTTGTAATGGAGGTTCGTCCCATGATGAAACAGGTTCAATAATGCCGCATTCTGATCATCAGTTGCTAACATATCTTTAGTATGACAGAAGTGCACTATCTGTTCAAGGTAGCCTATTGACACCTATGATATTTATCACACATGTCTTGTGAGTTTGGGTACGGCGAAGCGTTTTTAATTAGCATATTATTCACTTATAAAGAAAGGGGACGGCATGGTTACACAACAAGAGGTGGATCGTCAACTAAGGGCAATCGGCTCAAAGCCAAGTTGGTGGGGGCGAGCAGAAATGCGTGAGCTAAAACATATTCTGATTCCAGATGAGAATATTCAGTACGCTATTAATGGACGCTATGAAGGTGGCTTTGCTATGTTGGCCGTGACTGATCAAAGAATTTTATTAATCGACAAAAAGCCGTTTTATTTAACCCTTGAAGACATTCGTTACGACATGGTGTCGGAGGTGGATTACAACCAGCGATTGATTGATTCTAGCATCGTAATCTGCACCGTTAATAAGAAATTGCGGTTTACAGTTTTTCGCACAGGCAAAATCCGCCAAGCCACTTATTATATACAGGGTAGGGTAATGGAATTTCGACATCAACCAACTTCTCAGTACCAGTCATTTGGTATGAATATTCCTATGCACAACCTGAACCAAAGTGTATCTGTATCTGCGCCGCAAGGTGTGTATGGTATGCAGGCTCGGATTGCTCCGCCATTGCAGAATCAGCCTTATGAGCTAGCTGGAGAAACACCCCAAATTCACGGCGTAGCTAACTCAATTGACCAAAAAGTCAGGCCGATAGTGCATCGAATTACAAATCCATATACACGGGTGCCGCTAATGATGCGCCGCCGCGACAATCGCTACTTCGGTTAAATTCAATATTGTAGTAGCAAAAAGAACAAAATTATGCTATAATGTGTTTATACGCATACTCATCCTGAGTTGCTAACAAATGCATTATGTATACTCCAACATTAGGAATAATTGATGACCGAATTGCTTTGTTCTCTGAACAGTATGCTCAGACTCGTGAGTTTTTTGATAAGCGCGGAGTGCCATTTTATAGTATCGGTAGTGTCGCCGCATCGGCATATTTAGACGCTGCTCTTGATCTGCATCGCTTGAGTCCAGATCCTGCGATGCAAGTTCCGGATTTTGATCTTGTAGTACCGAGGTCTGACTTACCTCTGGCCCGTGAGTATCGAGAAAAACTTGCACATTCTTCTTTTCCTGTTAGGGTAGGTCTGGCAATTCCTTCCCAAGCAGTTGATTGGCAACCTGACAGGGACGTTTCATTACTGACAAGCGGCAGTAAAGTTGTTCCTGTTCAAAGCGACGTACTTACGCCCGTCAATGAAAGCTCACGTTATGGGATGGTACGAACGGTAGATCCCCAAGTGCTGTTAGAGCACTACGGAATCGTGATGGGCAGGATTCGTCAGAAAGATAAGCCCGTGATGCAAGGTCTACGTGAAATAGTAGAAGCTCGGGGGAGCGATATAGACACTGAAAGCTTGGAACCTTTTGCCGCACATCGCAAAAACCAGCTGCGTAATATTAGTCAACGCGCAATATTTCTTACCAAACAAGTCCACGACATGCTTCCCCAAAATCAGCGTGAAAAGCTGAAGCCGGTAATACGTTCGGTCGCAAATACCTGGAAGCTTCGTTAAACGTTAAAACGGAATTCGACGACGTCATTCGGCTGCATGACGTAGGTTTTGCCTACGGTTGCGATTTTGCCTTGTTGTTTGGCAGCTTGTTCTGATCCGGCCGAGATTAAGTCGTCATAATCAATTATTTGGGCGGCGATAAAACCACGTTCAAAATCGCCATGAATAACACCGGCAGCGTGCGGCGCAGTGTCGCCCTTTTTAATAGTCCAGGCACGAACTTCTTGTTCGCCAGCGGTTAAATAACTTTGTAATCCAAGCGTTTGGTAAGCGGCGTGGATTAGCTGTACCAGACCTGATTCGTTTTGGCCGTAACTTTCTAGCAGTTCTATTCGATCAGCATCGTCCAGTCCCCTTAGTTCGGATTCTAATTTGGCACAAATAAACACAGCTTTTTGGGGAGCTGCAAGTTGTAAAAGACCTTGTTTTTTTGCATCATCCTGCAGGGTTTTTTCATCTACATTAAAAACATATATTACGGGTTTAGTTGTGAGGAGCTGCAAGTCTTCCAAACCTTCTAATTCTTCAGGTTTAAACACTGTGTTTACTGGCTTGCCGTCGTTTAGTGCAGAGTGGATTTTTTGCAGAGTTTCGTAGATAGGTTTTAGTTTGGGGTTGGCCCTCGATTCTTTTTCGATTCGTGGCAAGCGTTTTTCTACCGTTTGTAAATCTGCCAGCACTAGTTCGGTGTTGATAATATCAATATCATTCTTTGGATCATGTGTGCCGGTGGTGTCGTCTGTTAAAACGTTGGCATCATCAAAAGCTCGAACCACATGGGCAATAGCGTTGCAAGTGCGAATATTGGCTAGGAATTGGTTGCCCAAGCCTTCGCCTTTGCTCGCACCAGCTACTAGCCCGGCAATATCAACAAACGTGACAGTAGCCGGGACTTTTTTCTTGGCACTATAAAGTGATTCTAATTTGTCTAGCCGCTCGTCAGGAATCGGCACAATCCCCGTATTGGGTTCAATCGTGGCAAAAGGATAGTTAGCCGCCAAAATATTATTGTCGGTCAGGGCGTTAAATAATGTCGATTTGCCGACATTCGGCAATCCAACAATGCCTATTGATAACATTTAAACCAACCTTTGCTTTTCATCTGTTAATCATAACATAGAATGGCTAGAAGTGCTTGTAAAAATAAGAATTATATGCTAATATATAAATTATGTCAGAATCTCATCACTCTGAAGGGGAGCCACAGTTCCCATCAGAAAAACTAGATATGCTAGCCTATGATTTCCGGATTGCTGGTGGTGAAGTCATTCTTAGCCCAGATGAGGCATGGGAAATACGCAAGTTTATACGTGGTGTTGATGACAATTCTCCCTATAGGCCTCTTTACTTGGATGTAGATGAGCAATACCTACGTGGCTGGCCTACAGAAGCTCCAATCAGACTGGGCGAGGATAGAGTCATAGCGTTAGTGGGTTCTTATATTGGAATGTTGTGGGATACCGATAAAGCAGATACTATGAAGATACAAGAGCTCAAGTATAAAATAGATAGATTATCAGAGCAATTACCTGAAGCCCAGCAAGAAGCTATAAAGCAACAGTTAGAAAGTGAAGCATAGTACACGATGTCTGAAACGCAAAGCAACTCACCAGAACAAGGTTACGACCAGCTTATTGAAGAAGCCTTGTATCAGCCTGTGCCTACAATGGATGAACTACGTGAGCGTAAAAAAGGCTACAATGAGCTACCAATAGATACTAGTCATCCAATGTTTGGAGAGCCCGTAATAGATATTGCGGACTATGGTCTAGTGGGACAAGCCTATTACTCTCGTCCTAATGCTGCCACCCACGAGCCTGTGCCTGGTGCACCCACTAGTCTCTATATACGTAAATCTGTAGCTGAAACGCTGGCTAAAATAAATGCTTCACTCACGCACCCTACTATTTCAAACCTGTTTGGCGGTGAGGTGGAATTATACATAGAAGATTCTCTTAGACCAGTTCCATTACAACGCCGTCTTCACGACGAGTTAATACCTGCCTTACTACGAAACAATCATCCCGATATGAGTGACGAGGAAGTAACGGAACGTATTAAAGACATAATCGCTGTTCCTTCCAGCGATCCGCAGAAACCCTCACCACACGCCACAGGCGGTGCATTTGATGTAATATTGCGGTATAAGCAAACTACTCCTGAATATGTGGAGGGCGGTAATGTACCTGTAGGTCATGTTGATGGCGAAACGGGTGCAAGAATAAATCCTGATTACTTTGAGCAGAATGAACCACAAAGCGATGAAGATAGATTAGCCCAGCGACATCGCCGAGCATACTTTGCAATTATGACTGGTGCTGCCTTTGGGGTAGACACCGGTCTAGTAAACAATCCTACCGAGTGGTGGCATTGGGGTAGGGGTGACCAACTCTCCGCTAAGGTTAAGTGCGAAGAAGTAGCTTATTACTCTTTAGCAGAACCAACTAGTTAATGAGTGAGTTCTTTTACCAGTTCGGCTACTAGCTCGTCGGAGTAACCACGACCCCCTCTATCAGTCGGTGGCATGGTCAGTTTTAGTTCAAAAGGTAGTTGGGTTATAAAGTCATCATACCAATTGATAAACTCATATGTATTAGATTATAGATGAAATAAGTAAGATTATGGAAGTTGAGTAGGGGTGGAGGGGAACATCAATATAGAGACACGGCAAGTGTCATGGACTTCTACCTCTGTTAGCGGTATAATTTGCGATTATGAAACAACTGCTAGTAATTACAGAGTCTGACGTTGCGCCGGGTGCCGAATCTGCTGATTGCACAAACTTTAAAAGGCGTGATGCCGCTAGAGCTGTATTGTTAGACAAGAACGGTGGAGTCTTTCTTCTAAAAATTGGAAAACACGATTGTCACAAACTGCCCGGCGGTGGCGTTGATGATGGTGAAGACATGAAAGCCGCCCTCGCAAGGGAGCTTTTGGAAGAGGTTGGCTGCAAGGCTGAAATACTAGACGAAGTTGGTGAAATTATTGAGTATCGTGATCAGTTTGAACTTATACAAACTTCGCACTGCTATTTAGCTAGACAAACGGGTGAGCAAGTGGAAGCTTCACTTGAAGAGGGCGAAATCGAAGAAGGTTTACATGAAGTTAAAGCTTCTAGTATTGATGAGGCGATCAGCCTGCTTGAGAACGATGAACCGGATAATTATGAATGCCGTTTAATCAAAATTCGCGATACGGCATTACTGAAAAAAGCAAAAGAAATCATGGTGCAGAAATGAGTAGTATTCCATGTGATATAGTCCTTCTTCCTGAACATTCGTTGGCTGATAAAGGTGTCGCTGCAAGCCAAAAACTCGAGAGCTTTGGTGGCCTTTTTGCACTTGAGGACGGTAAATTCTACCCGCACATGTCTCTGTATATGTTTCAGCTAGACATCGACGATATTGCTAAAGTTGAGGATGTATTACGCCAAATTGCTGGTAAGTTTTCCGTAGTCACTTCTGAAGCTAACAAGTACTCTCTGAGTAAAGGACATCATGAAGGGTATATAGATTCGGAATACGAGGCATCTTACGAACTTCATGCGCTTCAAGATGCAGTAGTAGCTGCAATCAATCCTACCCGCGCTGGCATGCTAGAGAAAGACATAGCAAAGATGGAAGATGCAACGGGGGTAAAGCTCGAAAACCTCCAAATGTATGGGTATTCTTCAATCGGTGAGCTTTTCAGGCCACATATGACTTTGACTCGGCTGGAAGGGCACAATCCTGAAGCACTAAATGCTTTACCGGAAGCAAGTGAATTAAGTGGTATGTTTGATAGATTAGGTTTGTTTGAAATGGGCGACAACGGAACGTGTGTCAGGAAACTACTGGAATTACCGCTAATTCCTTACACGATCGAATTAGTAAATGCTTGAGAATATCCGCGTTTGGTGCGGAGTTGCGTAGAAAAGGTGAGTTTATAAGGTCTAGCTAAATCATCACTGTACAAATAGATAAGCTCATTTGGTGGTCGTTTTGGCGTGGGATTTTGTCCAAGTAGCTATACCTACAAGATCTGGGCATTCCTTGTATATTAGAGTAGGTTCTGGGAAAATTAGTGGGTATTTAAGAAGTCTATCTTTTGCCAAGAGGAGTGTAATGTGTAATTTTAGAACGTATGACAAAACCTGACCATCCGCTTACGCACGATTTGTTTGTTCAGACGCCGGCTATGATCGCTATTGTCCGTGGCAGCGATTTTGTATTTGAATTTGCCAACCCGCTGTACTTAAAAGTGGTTGGTAAGACAGAAGCTATCATTGGTAAACCTCTGCTAGAAGCAATGCCAGAGCTGAAGGGCCAACCGGTTCTGAAAATACTGCGCGATGTATATAAAACAGGTAAGCCACATACAGGTAAAGAAGTTCCGATAAATCTGGATGTTAAGGGCACTGGTCGTGCGGAAGAAAGATATTTTAATTTTGTTTACCAACCGTTGAAGAACGAAATGAATAAAGTTGACGGAATTATGACGCACGCCGTGGATGTAACGGATCAGGTCACATCACGAAAAAACGTTGAAATTAGTGAAGCAAAATACAAAAGCCTATTCGATTCTATTGGGCAGGGATTTTGTGTCATAGAGTTATTGTTCAACAAGAATAATAAGCCAGTAAATTACCGCTTTTTGGAAACGAATAAATTATTTGAGAAACAGTCAGGCTTGAAACGGGCTGTAGGCAAAACAGTGCTAGAGTTAGTACCAAATATTGAACCGCATTGGTTTGAAAAGTATGGCAAAGTCCTTAAAACTGGAAGGCGGATGAGCTTTACTGACGACTCTAAAGCGATGGGGCGCTGGTTTGATATTGACGCGTGGAGAGTTGGCGAGCTAGGAAGTAATCAGGTAGCAGTGCTTTTTACGGATATTACGGCGCGTAGACAAGTAGAATTAAATGAAAAGCTTGCGTCTAAGCAGGCATTAGATGTACTTGAATCTATGGGCGACGCCTTTTTCATGCTGGATAAAGAATGGCGTATAACAAGAGTTAATCGCGTACAGGAGAAGGTGTCACAAACCAAACGTGCAGACACAATCGGTAAAATTTTTTGGGAGGTTTTCCCAACTACAGCAGAACCAGGTTCAAAGTACTGGACCGAATATCATAAAGTGATGAAAACTAGAAAGCCGTCACATTTTCTAGAACACTATGCGCCGCTAGACATGTGGACTGAAGTTGATGTGTATCCGACTGCGGATAGCGGTATATCGGTGTTTTTCCGTGACGTAACACTACGCAAGAAAGCCGAGAATTCGCTTCACGAAAGTGAGGAACGCTTTCGTACACTTATTGAGCAAAGCACTGATGCTATACAGCTTGTAAATCCAGAGGGAAAAATCCTCTATAGCAGTGAATCATTAAAAAATGTACTGGGATACACTCCCGAGGAGCTTAAAGAAGAGGGGGTGGCACCTTACTTATATCCTGATGACGTAGAGTATTTCAATCAGAAGTTGGTGGAACTGGTCAATATTCCAGGTGGTCAAGTGCAGCTGCAATACAGGGTGAAACATAAAGACGGCTCCTGGGCCTGGCTAGAAACAACCGGAGTAAATCATCTTGAAACGCCTAACATCCATGCTTTAGTTGGTACATTTCGAAATATTACGGAGAGAAAAAAATCCGAAGAAGCTACAGAATATCAAAACAGTCTATTGAAAGCTCAAATGGAAGTTTCGCCGCTTGGAATCATCATTGTTTCTGAAACTGGTGCAATTGTTTCTCACAACAAGCGGTTTGCCAGAATGTGGCGCTTTCCCAAAAAGGTCCTTGATAGCGACCTGGACGAGATGGCACTTAAGGCCGCACAAAAGCAGTTAAAGGATCCGAAACAGTTTATAGAAAGAGTGACGTATCTGTATACGGCAAGAGAAGCCAGTAATGAACTACTTTATTTTAAGGATGGGCGGATATTCGACCGTTACGGGTCGCCAATATTTGGCGAAGACGGTAAGTACTACGGCTATGTTTGGTACTTCTTAGATATTACTGAACAAAAACAGGCTGAGGAAGCAGTCAAAGCCAACGAGGAGCACCTGCGTTTTATGGCGGAGTCTATGCCTCAAAAAGTATTTACGGCTACCTCAGAAGGTGAAGTGGATTACTTTAATCCGCAATGGATGGAGTATACCGGACTTACGTTTGAGCAGATAAGGGACTGGGGCTGGCTGCAGTTTATACACCCCGACGATGTCGATGAGAACATCCGTACCTGGAAACATTCCATACGGACTGGTGAACCATTTGAGTTAGAACATCGCTTCCGCGCTAAAGACGGTAGCTATCATTGGCACTTCAGTCGGGCGCATGCTATGCATAACAAGCAGGGTAAGATAATTAAGTGGGTCGGGTCAAATACCGATATTGAATCGGTTAAACGGACACAAAATTATACCAGACAACTCGAGGATTTAACTGCGACACTCAAGCAACAAAAGGTTAAGCTGATCAAATTGAACGAAGCCAAGGACGATTTTATATTATTGGCGTCACATCAGCTGCGCACGCCGGCTACAGGTGTTAAGCAGTATTTGGGTATGGTTCTAGAGAACTTTACGGGAGAAGTGCCGGCAGAACAACGACAGATGCTAGAGCAGGCCAACGTGAGTAACGAGCGTCAAATAACTATTATTAATGATCTGCTTAAGGTTGCTCAGCTGGACGCCGGTAGAGTGGTGCTCAGCAAAAAGCCAATTAGCATTGGAGCTATGATTGAACAAGCCATGTCTGATCACGAATCACAGTTCCGAGATCGCAACCAAAAAGTTATCTTAAAACTACCCAAGGATGAAGTTAATGCAACTGTTGATCAGGCGCGGATGCGAATGGTGTTGGACAATCTTATAGATAATGCCAGTAAATATACTCCGCATGGTAAAAAGATTGAGTTAGGAGCATTGCAAGGGCGTAAAACTATTAAGGTTTGGGTAAGCGATGAGGGAGTAGGCATAGCACCTGAAGATATAGACAAATTATTCCATAAGTTTTCTCGGCTCGACAACCCATTGTCAGTTCAGGTGGGAGGAACAGGACTTGGTCTATATTGGGCGAAGAAAATCATTGATCTTCACGGCGGTTCGTTACTAGTAGCTTCAGTTTTAGATGTCGGCACTACCTTTACTATTAAAATGGATCGCGATAATTAGCTTTTGTTTTTTCGAAAAAGACCTTGGGCAAGGGTATTTTAATAGTTAACTAAGCTAAAAACGTAACAGGGATAATTTTATCTAAAAATGTTACATTTGCATTTTCAGTTTTGACTTACCGATTGCCGGGTTTATTATTAGCTCATGGTTAAAAATAGAAGTAAAAAATCAAAAAGTCAAAAATTGCTTAATATTTTACCGAATAAGCTATTTTCATTGAAGCACGCACTTATATTTTCTTTATTGTTTGCAGTAATCGGCGTTTATTTTCTGTTTCGAGCCTTTGCAAGCCCTGGAACTCTGGCGCCTTTGGGCACATACACTTGGTGGTACTGGGGTGATTATCCTGCCGCGACTCATACCTCGCTTGAAGCATCTACTACCATCGAAACTGATCCTACCAAGGATATTTATAAAATTGGCTATTACTGGGCCAATCAATTCTGGGGAGCAGGTGACGGCGGATACATGGGCATTCAGACCAATGGCGAAGCAGGCACATTCCGTGGCAAAGTAGCACTCTTCGCACTCTGGGGCGGCATAACAGCTGAGGGACAGCAACCAGGATGGTGTACCGTACAAGGAAGCAATTTCGACGGTGATGCTACTGCATCAGGCGCCAGCTGCCGCATACCTCTGGATTGGAGGGCCGGTGATAAGTATAAGATGAGGGTATATACCACTGCCGACGATTCGACGGGTCGTACGTGGGTGGCCGTGATAAGGAACGAAACTACTGGAGTGGAGCAACAAGTCGGCAAAATAAAGACCACTAAGCGTGGATTGTTGCAAGGGGCAATGGTCAACTGGACGGAATTCTATAGCCCTGGACGCGCCGAATGTGACTCTGCATACTCTAAAGTAGTATTTCACACTCCGAAACTTGAGAACGGGCAAATACCAACAAGACACAACAACAACTTTGGTACAAGCCGAGGCTGTAGCGATTCGGCAATTACAGATGTATCCGGAGGTGTTAGGCACGAGCAATCTATAAATCAAGCTGGTAGAACTGCACTACCTTCGTTACCAACGGGCGGAGTGTACATAAGTGATCTAAATTGGCTATCGGCTACAACAGGCTATGGCAGTATCAGAAAGGATTTGAGTGCATCTGGTTCTCCGCTTCGGATAAACGGAGTGACTTATGCCAAAGGTATTGGTACCCATGCCGAATCTGTTATAACTTACGATTTGGCTGGCAAATATACTAAGTTTGTGTCAAATGTCGGAATAAATACACTGGCATCGGGTACTGTGACTTATGAAGTATGGGCAGATGGCGTCAAGCTTTTCGGCTCGTCAATCCTGGATAGCTTAAGCCGGGCCTCATCTATAATTGTTGATGTTACTGGCAAGAGTCAACTTAGACTGGTTGTCACCGCAGCAGGCGATGGAATAACGGCTGATGCGGCAGACTGGGCGGATGCACGGTTATTCCCGGTTGTTACAACCACACCTTCAGACACTTCGGCTCCGACTGTTTCTCTGACTTCACCCTCAAACGGCGTAACAGTAAGTGGAACAGTTTCACTATCGGCCAGTGCAAACGATAATATTGGAGTAACCAGGGTCAACTTCTATGCCAATGGCACACTATTGGGCTCTGATACCAGTGCGCCTTACAGTTATAGCTGGAACACAGCTAGTACTGCAAATGGTTCCTATACTCTTAGTGCTAGAGCCTTTGATGCTGCTAATAATTCTGGAGTTTCGAATTCAGTATCGTTGTCGGTGAACAATCAGGCATCAACTACTAGTGTTACCCGAACCTTTAATGGGTCTCTGGATAATTACGGCTCGACATCGCATGCATTACCTATAACCAAGACGGGCGCTGTCTCTTACGTGCTAGAAGGCCGCAACTTTAGCGTTGAGGTCTACGGTCCGGATGGTAATCGCATTTCTACCAATGGCAACTTTACGGCAAATACGATAGGCACTTACAGTTTCCGTGTCAGGTATGCAAGCAAAAAGCCTACCAGAAGCTACCTATTGACGATCAAATACCCAGGATAGAGAGTATTTAATCACTTTTTGGCGAGACAAGGCTTGTGCTAATTAAATTTTCCTATTGTTCATGATAATTAGGTATAGTTAAACTAAGAATTAGTATTTTATATACAAAACTATGATTAAAACAAAACCTCATTTGAACGTACTCAAACCATCTCAATCCAGTAGCCTAATAATATTTTTGTTTACACTAATCATTATCAGCCCAGCTATATTAGGTATCTTAAATGACGCAGGGATAGTTAGTAATTCTCAGGAGGGCTTTAGGGCAATCCATGAATCTATACTGCAAGCCGGCAACATGCAGCTGGTTGTTCTAATCGATTGGTCAAACAGAATTGGCAGAGAAATCTCCACTGTGTTGTTTTGGGCACTGACAGGATTTGTTATATATTCAATTATTTTTGGTTTTACTTTTTTGTTGAGAGAATCAGTGGAAAACCTGACTTTAATCTCGCCGTCAAATGGTGCCAATAAACTGTTTATAAAGGACTTGTTTAGCCGTGCAATGTTGCGTACCTTTGTTATTTTTTGCTGGATTATATATTTGGTTGCCTATTTTGGTGCTATTTTACCGTCAATCGGGCGCTCGCTTGATGTAGCTGCCGATCAAAAA
Organism: bacterium; assembly: GCA_030855585.1. Taxonomy (GTDB): domain Bacteria; phylum Patescibacteriota; class Saccharimonadia; order Saccharimonadales; family JACDBH01; genus JALYQY01. The sequence continues at coordinate 13,132 of JALYQY010000021.1, forward strand.
TTATATTTGTCTATTATATTAGTAGCGTTACTAGTAGCTTTATCAGCGCATATTCATGTAGTGTTTTTGAGGCTATTTTTCTTGAGACTAAGGTTGTTTGGAATCACGGTATAATACATAAATTCTATCCGTTTTTTAAGGGCAAAATAGTAACTTTGCTGTTGTTGGAATGGTTCAATGCTCGCCAAACACAAATAGTATCATTATGCTCTGTTAGAGCTTAAAATTATGCCCTCCTAACGGCCCATTCCTTACGTTAGTAGAGAATACTGTAAGTTACAACAATGAGCGAAGTAAAAGTTGTTTGACAAATTCATAATAATAGTAGTAAAATGCTTAGCTATTAGTACGGTGGACATTTTATAAATCTATTTGGGCAACTAAATGGCTTTGTCTCCGACTAATGCAATTTAACACCTCAGACAAGTTTTGTTTCTAATAGATCATGGTTTGCTTGCAAGTTTGCAGAGCTGATTACGTATGAATTAGCCGTACGTAGCCTGCTCTGCAAAACCGCAGACACCTGCCCACGTGGCAGTCGACCCGAGAGGGAACTATGGAAAGTAATACGAGGCAGCCCTCCCGGGTTGCGACAATGGTGGTAGGGTTCATCCTTACCGCCATGGTGGCGTTGAGCTTCGGCTCGACGGCATCGGCTTCCGGGGTTACCGTGACTCCTGGTTGCACCACAATCGAAGTCGGTAACAATACCGGCGTCGAAGTCGAAGTCGAAATCGGCGGCGTACCCTTGGGTACAGTCAGTGACGGTACGTCAGAGACGTTCATCGCCGGCTACGACGGAGAGGGATTCATCGAGGTCGCAGTTATCTCCACCTTGAACGACACTGTGTTCTTCACAGACTTCGTTCAGGAGAAC
>JALYQY010000038.1 GCA_030855585.1 bacterium
GCTGCAATGTATGTGTGCCATGGCCGAGTACAATATCGGCACCCAAATCAGCTAGTTTTTGAGCAGCGTCTTCTTGGGCTGAGTTAATCGCATCGGCATATTCTGTGCCCCAGCGCATGCTCACTATCACTATATCGGCCTGAGCCCTGGCCTCTTTCATCTGCGGCTGATATAGCTTAGGATCATAGCGGTTTAGACTGTAGGGCTTAGGGTTGGGCAAGTTTGAATATGTACTGTAACTTAGAAAGGCAAACTTTATTCCATCCATTTCAAAATACCGTACTTTTTTCTGTTCTTCGGCGCTGCGATTTGCTCCAGCTACAGCTAGCGTTTCATAACTATCCCAATGAGTTAGTTGCTCCGTAATAACAGCTTGGCCCTTGTCGTTGGTATGATTGGTGCCGGTATTTATAACATTGCAACCGAAGTCGAACATATCTGTGCTCCACTGCAGCGGCGCATTAAAAACTGGATAACCAGATATTCCAAATTCTTCCCCACCAGTAGGCGTAGCTTGATTGCAAAAATTTATATCTGACTCATCAAAATATGGCTTGAAGGCGGTCAAAAACTGCGCGTAATCATAGCCGGAATCCGAGTCTGTCTTGGCCTGAGCATTGATGCTATCGTGCGCTATCCAATCGCCTGTCGCCAGCATACGCAAAGAGGTTTTTTGTTCCACCGGTTCTTCTGTAACAGTGTTCACTTGCTGATTAGGCGGCTTAGCCGAATCCACACTAGAATAGACAAAGTATGCAAGTGCAGCTGCCAATAATAAAATCCCGCCTGCAGAAATAAGCAGCCGTTTCTTATTTAGCTTACTTGATCGCGTCACCGCTTCAGCTACTTGCGGCGACTGGAAGTCTTGCTGGCCGTGGCCGGAGCTTTGGAAGCTTTTTTGCCCACCGACTTCTTGGGTTTTGTCTTGGCTTGGTTCCACCACTTAATAATACCTGAGCTTTCTGATTCGTCGAGACTAATAATAATTCGCTTGTAACGATCTTGATTCGTATCTATTACTAGCACGTTTTCAGCACGTGGTATTCTGAACCCCACTGGACGTTTAACGTACAAAAAATCCCAGCCTTCTTCTGTCCAGTACGAACCAGCTAATAACCTTGTCGGGGCATGAGTGCCCGGCATCCGTACTTGCCATTTACGCCAATCTTGAAATATTGGCTCAAATCGCAAATCGGTTATTGTATCAAGCGGTACGCTGACTTTTGCTCTAAGCGCCCAAAATTGCTCGCGCCCATGTAACTCCACACAGACACTATCTTCGTTCATAGTAACGGTCATGAATCTCCCTTTTTATTAAACTCTAATGCACTGGAATTAATACAAAACCGCATGCCTGTTGGTTGTTCCGGCGCATCATTAAATAAATGCCCTAAATGCCCACCACAATTTGCGCATGTTACTTCTTCACGGTTCATGCCGTGAGAGTTATCTTGCACCAACTTTACAGCCTTAGTGTTGGCAACATCATAAAAACTCGGCCAGCCCGAGCCGCTGTCGAATTTTGTATCAGAATTAAACACTTTGGCACCACAAGCAGCACAACTGTAATCACCGGCGACTTTGTTATGCAGTAGCGCACCGCTAAACGGCTGCTCCGTCGCACCATTTATCAGCACCTCGTATTGTTCGGGTGTCAGCTTATCTTTCCATTCTGCATCACTAATAGATTGCATAGTTTCATTATACAGCTGAATTCACCCACAAATTAGTATGAAAAACTACTAGCCGCGGCGAACGAGTTTACCACGAACCAAAACTACAAGACGCAGTCCAAGCTCCAACAAAGCTACTTGCAGCACAGCCGCAACGACAGGTAACAGATACATATCGTTAACTGAAGGTGATGAACCAAATTCACTACGAGTTCCCACCAAATCTACCGCTAGATAAGAAGTGACGCTTTGCAAAAGTTGCAAGACTATCATGCCCAATACTATTGCTACCACTACAGAAGCCGCGTCAAGGCGCTTAAGAATTTTTACGATATACATTGATTTCTCCTTTAAGAGATTAGTTGTTGCTTAAAATTATACAACAATAGTCTTTATGCTTCTTTCTTTTTATCCAGTCGGTCGAGTTTTAGGCCTTTTACTACGAAGTAAATAACAAACGCAATTGCCATAAACCTGATTACAGCATCAATTAGCGCGCCAAAAGTAAATATACCGACACGGTCGCCCACGTGTGCCGTCCAACTTAAGCCTTTAAGGCCTTCTTTACCCACCAATAAATCAACAATTGGTGTAATAGTGCTGCCGACGATTTGCTTCACTAGTTCTGCTGCCTGAGTACCAATTGCCAAACCAACTGCCAAGCCTACCACTCCTTGAGTACGGACAAAATCCATAAATCCATTAGCTTGTTTTTTAATACGAGCTTTTTCTTGTTCCAAGACTTCTTCTTTTGCCATATTTACTAAATCTATTGCTATCTGCCCCGTCGTCGGCTTAGCCGGTTCATGTTTCGCCATTGCTTACTCCTTAATTAACAACATAATAACAGATTACGACTGCTTACATCTTATCTGGGGCGTGGATGCCTATGAGTTCTAGTCCTTTTTGGAGAGTATCTGCGTAAGCTTGGACTAAAGCCAGCCGAACTTCTTGGCGCTCATCTCCAATAACACGGTTGTGTTCATAAAAGCGATTGAATACTTGGGCAAGTTCAAACAAATAATTAGCAATATGGTGCGGCATAAGTCCTGATGTAGCTATGTCTGCCGCTTCTGAAAATTCGCCGATTTTACGAAGTAAGCTTCTTTCATCTGCTTCAAAACCTTCTACCAATTGTTTTGGTCCATCCGACTTACTTAAGATGCTACGAGCTCGAGCATGCGCGTATTGCAGATACGGACCGCTGTTACCCTGCAAACTTACAGCCTCACTGATATCAAAAACAACATCACCGCCGATGCGGACACGCAAGAATCCGTAGCGAAGCACGCCAGCTATAAGTTTGTCATCTGGCTCTCCTCCCCTGGCTTTAATCGCTTCTGCTACCTGATCAAATAACCAACCAATTTCTATTACTTCGCCGTCTCGGGAGCTCATCTTGCCAGAAGATAATTTGACGGTGCCGGTTGAAATATTCATAGTTCCGCCAACTTGCTCTAAGCCACATAATTGAGCAGCCGCCAGTACGCCGTTAAAATACGCTCGCTGCTCTTCAGCGGTCACCATGTAACTTTGGCGCGGATGATACTGTTCGTTTTTGAGTTGAATAAGGCCAAGATCTCGGGCGGCGTATAGACCGGTACCTCGCTTGCTGATAAAAACATTATCGAACGAGCCGTGTTCTGAACCTTTAAATACTAATGCGCCATCGCTTTCTTGGAATACTTTCGGCGAATTATTTTGAACGATCTTAACGCCGCGCACTTCGGCGTCACTCTCCAAAAACCGCCGTTCTACTGGCTTGTTGCCAAGCCTAGCCACATCTTTATCAATCTGTACAAAACTCCAATCGAACACTTTTTCGTATATGTCAGCATATAGCCGATCTTGACGTGTAAAAGACTGCTTGGTAAGCTCATCAATTTCCGCCTTGGCCGATTCGTCTTCTTTGTATGCTTTCGAACCATCGGCATACATTTTAGACATAAAACTATTACGTTCACTTTCTGGAACGCTATCCAGCTTGCCTACGTCGCCGTCTGCAAACTTGAGCAAACTATACATACTTTTGCCAACGTGCAGGCCAACGTCGCCGTGATAACTAACTCGATATGTTTTAGCACCGCTAACTTCAAGCAAATTAGCAATAGTATCGCCTAAAATACTATTGAACGCATGGCCGATGTGCATAGCTTTAAAAGGATTAGGATTATTAGTTTCTATTACGACTGTTTCGCCTTCACGCGGTTTAGCTGGTTGCTGACTAGCAAGCTCAATAAGTGCAAGATCACTAAGTGTAATGTTGATAAATCCCGGGCCAGCAACTTCGGTCTTTACTACAAATTCATTAGTAATTTCCGCACTAATTGTTTCGGCAATTTCGCGTGGATTTTTGCCCAATTGTTTGCTTAATTGCAACGCCACATTGGTAGTGAAGTCACCGAATTGTTCATCCGGCCGCGTTAATACAACTTTGCAATCAACATCGTATAAATTTTTTACTATTGAAATAATCAACTCAGCAATTTTATCCATAACTAGTCAACAGTATACGCTATTTAGTCTGCTTCGTTACCCGTTAATGCGTAATAATAAGCCACATACACTACAGTATTAAACGCAAAGAACAAGCTAGTTGTACGTAAGGTTTCGGCAATTTCGCTTGCGTTACCGAACCGTGAGGCCAAATCGAACAAAATATAAAACGGATTAGCAAATAAGTCCCAGCTATTCCAACCCAAGTATCTACCTAGGTACATTGCAAAACCCGACAACAACAAAATTAACAAAGTTATCCGCCAAGCCATGGCTGCCCCAAATTGACGGCGCAATCTTGCCTGAACCATAAACAAGCTCATACAGCCTAGTATTAAACCTGATAAAGCAAAACTTATAATCAGTACCGAATCGAATAATAAGGTTGCCGGCAAAGAAACATTTAGATGCACTAGATCTGTAACAAGATAAAATCCGTTAGGCAAAAAACTTGACCACAGTATTGCTACGCCGACAGTTTGCCAGTTTAGCCATCCTCGCCTGTTTATAATAATGATTAACAAATATGCTAATCCGAGCTGCGCCCAAGCCAATGTAAGGTTCCATGCCAGAAAGCCAAACCGGCCATTTTGCAGATACACCATCCGGCAAAACAGCATGCCAAGGCTAAGGCTAGAAAACGACAAAACCGGTAGCCAACGCCTCCAAGTCTGCACATTAGACATTTCCATACGAGTTATTATATCAATTTAACAAAAAGTAAAGTAATATTAAATTTAAGTATTTACATATTTAAATGTTTGAATTATAATAAACTATGTTCATGCATGCGAACACTACAACTATTTTAAAAGCTTTGGCCGACGAAACTCGGCTGGATATTGTGCGACGGCTTGTCAAAAGCCCCGGCGCCCTACTCAGCTGCGACTTAGCTAAAGATTGTGGTTCTTTGGGCAAATTGAGCCAACCGGCCATTAGCCATCACTTAAGCAAACTAGTCGACGCCGATATTTTGCACGAGCAAAAAATTGGCACCGAAAAAACTTATAGGCTAAATGTCAGCTTGTTATCAAGTATCGGTATCAACCCAGCCAAACTGTAATTAACTAAATTTACTGGAGCAAAATGAAGAAACTACTTATTGTATTAAGTTCTGTTAGAAGCGGCCGAGCTGCCGATAATATTTTAAAACTTGTCCAAGACGAGCTTAAAGATTTCCAAGATTTTAGCGTGCAAATTGCTGATTTTAATAAAATGCCTTTGCCGTTTTTCAATGCCGATAAAAGCCCTTCAGCCGATGATTTTAGACCAGAAGACGCCAACGTTATAAAATGGGGCGAAATGGTGGACGAAGCTGATGCAGTAATATTTCTGACCGCCGAGTACAACCATAGCTACACACCGGTTATAAAAAACGCCATTGATTGGTTATACCAGCAGTGGGACCAAAAACCAGTAGCCCTAATTGGCTACGGTTGGGTTGGCGGTGCACGGGCAATCAAACACCTGCGTGACGTGCTAGCTAGTAACATCAACGCCAATGCCCTGCCTGCTGAAGCTACACTTAATTTCACCAAAGAAATTAACATAGATGGCACGGCCAACGATTCAGTCGCTGTAACAGAGTCTATCCAAAGCGTTCTTAATGGTATAAAAGACGCTGTTTCCGAACCCGTCACAGTATAAAAAGACTAAAAAAGCTGGCTGAATTAAGGCGGTTTCCTCCTAGACCGCCTTATCTAGCCAGCTTTTTAGATTGCTCTAATAAATGCTTCGGTTTTGGAACATTGCTTGATTACTGATTCGTCAAATTGCTCGAACATCGCTTGGTATTGCGATGGCATTGCTCGCAAAGCCGATAACTTAATTTGGGATAAATTTTCACTTAAATGAAGGCATACGTCAGCTTCATCTTCTTCACAAGTTGGCGGCTTGGGCGTGTTCCAATAAAAATTGAGTGCGTTATCCAAAACCCGAGATTCTTCATACTGCTTGGTTGTTAATAAGGCGTGGTATATCTGAGCTTGGCTGTTTGCCTGCGCATTAGCCCTTGTTGTCCATGCTGACACGGCCTGGTGATCTAGGTGTCCCGTCAAACCATCGGGTCCAAATGTCATAATTGAATCAGGCTGATACTGCCATACTAGGTCGACAATCCGAGACACCGCTTGATCCGCGTCTACATTCTCGCAGCCACCATCAGGAAAATCCAACCAGTAATGATGCTGAACTCCAAGAATTTTTAAGGCTTCACTAAGCTCAGATGTCCTGATGTCTGCCAAATTCTGTAAAGGCCATTTTTTATCATCCTGAACACCCAATTCACCTCTTGTAGCCGTAACGCAAATAACTTGTTGACCATTCTGAACAGCCGCCGCCATAATGCCGCCCATTGTAAATGTTTCGTCATCCGGATGCGCAAACACGCACAAGATAGTGCCCAGCTGTTTTATTTCATCCCTGTTAGTTACGCTCATTTTATTTAGATTCTGCCAAGCCAGGATTATCACGAGCAAGTATTAATAGTTCTTTTAAATCATCCAGGTTCAGGTCATCCAATTTCTTAAAACGTATACAGCTTTTGCCGACGCTGACCTTACCCAACTTATCTTTATACTTCTCTGCCAAATATTCGCCATCTTTAACGGCACAAACATACAAACTGACGTAATTTTTCTGATTGGCCAGTGCAATGACCGGCCATTCTATGTCTTCTTTCTTGTAATTCTTATATGGAAAACTGCCGTAGCCAATCATGTTGTAAGCAAAATGGGGCTTAAGTGTTGGTACTGTGTCCTGCATTAACGCATGTATGGTATTAATGATTTCCTGTCGTTCTTTTGGAACTTGGGCGAGATATTCGACTACCGTTGTAGCTTTGACTGATTTAAACATATTCATGGCTCCAGTCTACTGCTATAACAAAGTTATGCAAATGCCAGAGTATAACTTTGATACTAAGCTAAACCAGATGGATGCTCGAGAATAAAACCTATCTCCTCCACTGTTTCTGCTTCTCCCTTATTCACTAAATCTAATGGAGTTTTTCCAGTACCCCGCCATGGTCTTATCATAAATTCACAAAAACTAAGGCCCTTCATATTTGATCGCTTCCAAAGCAGGGCTATTTCCGGCCTCATAGCAACTTTGCCTTCAGACTCTGCTGTTTCATCAAATTGCCAAGTTGGGATAAACACTCCTGCCTCTCCAAGATTTGCTGATGCGAATGCTCGGGACGTAACCTGTGACTCAACGTCTTCGAAAGTTAAGCCATATTTTTTAGCCAACTGATCTACGGTGATGCAGTCTTCTAGGGCTAGTGTCATTCGATCCAATCGTTCTTGACGGTGCCATGCGAGCGCAGATTCAACCTCCTCAT
>JALYQY010000055.1 GCA_030855585.1 bacterium
TCGGTAATCTTAAAAAACCATTGCTTTACTTCTCGTTTTTCGACAGTCAGGTCATCTAACGCATCGTGACGCCAACACTTACCATCGATAACTTGCTCATTAGCCAGCACTGTTTGGCATTTTGTGCACCACCACTGCATTCGGCTATCCTGATAAACTAATCCGGCTTTGAACATTTGGCTAAATAACCACTGCGTCCATTTGTAATACTGTGGCTCATGAGCGGCGATTTCTTTGGACCAATCATTACTCCAGCCCATTGCTTTGTACTGCTTGTGATAGCTAGGAATAATCGTAGCCATGCTTTTTTGCGGCGAAACGCCTGATTTAATCGCGTAATTTTCGGCAGGTAGTCCAAAAGAATCCCAACCAACTGGATGATAACTTTCATATCCTTTTTGACGATAAAAACGAGCCAATACATCAGGAATCGTGTAATTCATAGCATGCCCAATGTGAATACCAGCCCCGCTGGGGTAATTGAACATGCTCATAGCCATATATTTGGGCTTATTGCTGTTTAGATCAGCCTTATAAGTCTGCTGCTCGTCCCAGAATTTTTGCCATTTGGGCTCAATTTCTTTTGGATTATATCTCTGCATAACTTATCAGATTATACAAGGAGTGCTATATCTGTTGCAATTTATAGTTTGATATCAATGATGATATTCTAAAATAATGAAAATACTTATACTTGCAGGAGGAACATCAAACGAACGCGACGTATCTCTGCGTTCTGGCCAAGCTGTGGCCGAGGCTATGCGAGAGCTTAGACATGACTACACCGTATGTGATCCAGCAGAAAGTAGTTTCGATATCAAAGCACTTACAGAAGGTGTCGATGCAGTCTTCATCTCCTTGCATGGTGCTGGCGGTGAGGACGGATCTATTCAAGCCGAATTAGAGGCTTTGGGCGTTCCTTACACGGGAAGCGGAAGCAATGCTTCGAAACTATGTTTTGACAAAGATAAATACAAAAAATTCTTAAATGAGCATGATTTTACTTCGGTAGAAGGAAAACTTGTTAGTAGTTTAGATTTAGACGATTCTATTTTTAAAAGCCCTTTTGTCCTAAAGCCTTTTGATGGCGGCAGTAGTTTGGACACGATTATTGCCCGTGAGGTTAATGAGCAAAAAATGAATGATGTAAAGGCACTTCTAAATTTATATCCGAAAATGCTTGCTGAAAAACTGATTGTTGGTAATGAGTTAACTGTGGGTATTTTTGATGACAAGGCGTTACCAGTTATTGAAATTATACCGCCGGAGGGTTTGGAGTTTGATTATGAAAATAAATACAATGGCGCTACTCAAGAATTATGCCCACCCTTAAACATCCCAGAAGATGTGCAGGCAAAAGCTCAAGATATAGCTATGAAAATACATAATCTCACTAATTGTAAGGACATGTCCCGAACTGATTTTATGCTTGATTCAAACAATCAGTTATACGTATTAGAAACAAATACAATCCCCGGTCATACTTCTCAAAGTTTGCTACCCAAAATGCTAGCTGCCGCGGGTATTACATTTAGTGAATTTGTAGATAGGCTGATTCAGCTTGCTCTAGTTAAGCAATGTTGACCATCCAGCATATTTTGGATCGTTGCCAGATATAACATCAGCGTGTAATTTTCTTAATTTATCTGTTAAGGGTGTTACGTTATTACCGATATGTCGTGCATCGACTTCTTTAATAGTAGTTAAAGAGGCTGATGTTCCGCATGCAAAAGCTTCATCAGCAATATATAGTTCTGTTAAATCTACCGCGCGCTCGACTGTATGTATACCTAAATCTTGGGCAATTTCTAAAACTGTTCGTCGGTTGATTCCTTCTAGCAAATCATTTGTTGTATCTGGTGTAATTAATTTACCATCGCGGACAATAAATATATTTGCCGCGCTCAGCTCACATACATGGCCTTGTGTATCCAAAAAAATACAATCGTCATATCCGCTATCTAAGGCATCTTGTTTGGCAAGAACCGAATTAACATACGCTCCATTAACTTTTGCTCGAGAAGGAATAGCATAATCGGGAATTCTTCTCCAAACACTGGTCTTTAAACGTGCACCGTCACTTGGCAAAATTGATAAAGCTTCATAGAAAAACATGCTTAAGGCAGTACTTAAACCTCTTGATTTGGTTCCTGGTACCAACGCGTCAACATGTACAGTAACGCGTACAAAAACCTTTTCGCTAAGATTTGTGGCCGCAACCAATGATTTTATTGCTTCTAAAAATCGATCATAGTTCCACTCTTTCTCAAATGTATCAATACCTATAATTCGCGACGAGTCCAATAACCTTTTAAAATGCTCCTCTAATCGGAATGCTACAAGTTGGCCTTTATCATTTAACGATATTGGGAAAACAGTATATACGCTTAGTCCATATAATACGGCTGAGCTAGCAACACTTAAATTTGCCTGTTCGAGTGGAACAATTTTATCTCTAAAAAACACTTGGTCATAAATATGGGCCATAATTTATATCCTATCTTTAAAAATGCTTTTTTTGTGCTTAAGCCAATAGCCTGATTGCCTTACCAACTTATTAACATCTTCTGGATCGGCGAGTATTTGTTTGACGGCTTCTTCGGCAAAAACTTTATTTTGTGAACCCTTTGCAAAAATAATTGCGCCGGATTCTATCTTGGATTCGACATATTCACCAGCATCGTAAGGGTTATTAAACGCTCTGACCTTGCAACCTCTTGCCTCGGCAGCTGGTGCTAAGTAATCGTTTGCATCTGGTCCGATTGTAACTACCAAACTGAGCTGGCTCGGGTCGCACATTTCGCCAATCTCTTTATGGGCCAGCATGCTTATTTGCCCAAGCTCATTCATATTACCTAAAATTGCGATTTTTTGATTGGCCTGTAGTTTATACAGAGCCTGAAGACCAGCCTTCATCGCCTCCGGACTGGCATTATAAGTATCGTCAATAATTATACTGTTATTAATGCCGCGCAGTCTCCGTAATCGACCGCTTACTGGCCTAATACCCATTAGCCCGTGTTTGATATCGATTGGCTTGATTTGCAACTGATGTCCTATTATTACAGCCGCCAAAACTGAATAGAGCTGTACTTCAGAAACTAATTCCTGGGTTATATGCAGCAAAATTTCCTCGCCAAATTTTACGTCGGCTTCTAATGCACCGGCTGACTGAAAAACATTTGAAACCCTGTATTTAGCACTAGTGTCGTGCATACCATAGGCAATACTTGCCCCTGGCAGTAAATTTCTAAATTCAGGAGCCACAAAATCAGCGTTATATACTACTAAATTACTGAAAGTAGAAACCGACAATTCTTCTACAGCAACAGCCTGCAAATCATCAAAATATTCCATATGCTCTGATACCACCGATGTCACGACTGCAATATCAAGCTGTAGATATTTTTTGAAAGCGGCGATTTGGCCAGGACCATCTGTACCTAATTCAAGCACTACAACATCGTATGGATATTTTTTGAAAAGCTGGAGAGTGTTGGTAATAATTACTTTGGTCCAGGCAAATGGGTTTAATAACGAAGGCATGTCCTGACCAAACAATACTAGCGGTACGCTGACGATGTCGTTATAGTTACCTTCTTGCCAACGAACTCGGGTATTTGCTGCCGATAATGTATGTGCTATCGCCATCTTGGTACTGGTTTTGCCGATACCGCCTACAACCCCAATAATTTTAAAACTGTTTTTCTTGCGTAGTTGTCTAACTTGGCGCGCCAAAACAGCAACAATAATTGTTTTTAGTACTTTTTTCATCTACTTAAAAGTATATCATCTTCGGATCTATTTATTTTTACATACATCTCTGTTAAACTAACAATCTATCAGCACGGGGCTGTAGCTCAGTTGGCTAGAGCGCTTCCATTGTCTAGGAAGAGGTCAAGGTGAAGATTGCCAGCGGCAATCTGCAAGGCGATCTACTCTTCAAACATGTTTTGATAGACGTAGTCGCGGGCCCGCCAAAGGTGGGTCGAGTCCGATTCGAACCCTTAATAATATATAATAGTTGTAATTGGGGCATTGGCGCAGTTGGCTAGCGCGCTTCCATGGCATGGAAGAGGTCAAGGGTTCGAATCCCTTATGCTCCACCAATTTTATTACCCAGATTAAAGTCTGGGTTTTTATTTACTTAGTCTACTGATTATCTTTGCTTTGCTTGTTTGGGCGAGATGATGGATTTAATATTCTTTGGCTTGCGTAATTAAGCTCATCTGCAGCGATATTAAGAACTGTATGGTCTACAATTTTGGCTTCATAAAGTGATTCCGGCCCAAATCTAACGCTAATCCGGCGATAAGTATCATTGCCTTGCCTACGCCAATTAGCTTCGCCTCGCTCTAACATTTCTGCAACACCTTCTATCATTGGCAAATAAAAATCAATGTGATCTAGACCCACCGCGTCCCGTGATCCGCTGCGGCGCTCGATAACTTTGATAATATTTATGCCTCGAGCCAAAGGTTCCTGTAGTACTACTGATGCAAACTTTTGCTTGCCGACAGTAACGCTATGTATTTGCAGGGCATAGTTATCAAGCACGCTCATTATTCGGCGGTACTCAGCCCGTGAGCCTACTTTCCAGCCAATTGCTATCGGTCGCATTTTTTCGGCAATCGTAAATATTCCCATTCGTGCGACATATTCGTCCCACTTGGTAAAATATTTTTCGATGCTTTGGCTTAACGCCTCTTTGGCAATAGGATTAATCAGGTCAATCATTCTGTTACAAACATCCTCTTTTCTTATCCATATTGTAACTTATTTTAAACAAAATTAAGAAGTAGAACTTAAATAAGGTCAAGTGTATACTTTATGCATAATGAAACAAGACAAATATAAGCGAAACTTTTTTATAGCATGCTCCATACTATTTATTATTCAGATGCTTTGGCTCTTCTTTTTTTATAGGGATATGAACAAGAACTATATTAAGACTAAAGCAACAGTTATAGAGGTAACAAGGGGCGATCGATCCCATCCCATATATGAATTCATTGATGTAAATGGCCGGCCTGTGGTAATAGACCGATATTATGAAAATCAGTGTGGAGTAGTAAATTTGCCATGCCAATTACTTCAAAACGATAAGGGAGATAAAATTACGGTTTATTATAAAGCGAGCGAGCCTGACAAAGCTACATTGTTAACCGGCAATATTCTTACGTTCG
>JALYQY010000059.1 GCA_030855585.1 bacterium
GTATCATAAGGGAGCTCAAAATTTATGACTGCTGCGGTAGTCATGTGCGAGCACCCACCTGGTTTTTTAAATCCAGGTTGTCATGTTGGGTCCCGACTTTTTAGGTCCAAAAATCAACCGGGGATTGGCGCAGCTGGTAGCGCGCACGGCTGGGGGTCGTGAGGTCGCAGGTTCAAGTCCTGTATCCCCGACCAGCTTATTTTTATAGTTATCTGATAGGATGTAATCATGTGGCAAGACCAAAACAACCAGTTATATAAAGAATTTAAGTTTAAAGATTTTAATGATGCCTTTAATTTTATGAAAGAAGTTGCGGCTGTTGCAGAAGTGCGTAATCATCACCCGCGCTGGCTAAATGAATGGAATAAAGTCCAGTTTTGGCTTTATACCCATAGTGCTGGCGGCGTAACCGAGCAGGACGAGTCGCTCGCTCAGGAAATAGATGAAATTTTTGAGCGTCATCAAGTTGAAGCTGCCAAAGAACCGCAAAAATCACTGGGACAGGCAGAAATCAAATTGTATGCAGATGGTGGTTCGCGCGGTAACCCGGGTCCGTCGGCTGGCGGCTTTGTTTTGCTCGATATGTCAGATCAAATATTGCACGAAAACGGCAAATACATAGGGATTACTACCAATAACCAGGCCGAATACCATTCGCTTAAAGGCGGGCTAGAAGCTGCTCTTAGGATGGGCGCAAAAACAGTGCACGTTTATATGGACAGCATGCTGGTGGTAAATCAAATGAAAGGTTTATATAAAGTCAAAAACCGCGACCTATGGCCAATTTATGAAGCTATCAAAAAAAATGTTACTAATTTTGATAACGTAACTTTTACACACGTGCCTAGAGAGTTTAATAAACTTGCTGACGGTATGGTAAACAAAACCCTTGATTCGCAGAAGCAATCTTAACAATCAAAAAACCCGCCGATAGGGCGGGTTATTTTAAAATTGCTAGTGCCAGATAATCCATAAGCCGGGTTCTGTTCTAGCCGATCATCTATCTAGTCGCTCAATTGCTCAAGCGATCAAGCGGTTTTTGTGACAAGCCTCGGCGGGGACCTTAATGAGACTTATCTCCTTGCAACAGACAGGGTTTACCTCCCATGCATGTCACCATGCACGACTGTGGGCTCTTACCCCACTCGTTTCATCCTTACCGGAAAACCGGCGGTTTCGTTTCTGTGGCACTTTCCCTAGGGTTACCCCCGGTTGCCGTTAGCAACTGTCATCCCCTATGTTGCCCGGACTTTCCTCCCCTCACCATTTCCGATTATCTCTAAATTATATGGATAGTCAGAAAAGGTGAGGGGCGATCAGCCGAATATCTGGCTTAACCAGTATAACTCTTAAATAAATAAAACGCCACCCCTGTATAAAGGGGTGGCGGGCAAGCAAATGCTGGGGAGTTTATTTTTGAGTAGCTTTTACTACTGCTTCAAAAGCTTTTGGCTCTGACACTGCTAATTCACTCAGTACTTTTCGGTCCAAGGTTATATTTGCAGCTTTAAGTCCCGCAATCAATCTGCTGTAAGTCGTATTATTTAGACGTGCCGCAGCATTGATTCGTGCATTCCATAGATTACGAAAAGTACGCTTCTTGTTTCTACGATCACGGTAGGCATGCTCTAGTCCCTTGATTATGGCCTGTCGACCACGCCTAATGCTAGATCGGTTTGGTCGGGTCATACCCTTTGTAGCATGTCGAATCTTTTGGTGTCTCTGGTGGGAGGTAACGCCTCTTTTAACGCGCATGATTTAGACTCCTAACTTCAATTTAATATTTTTTGCAGCTTTGCCGGTCATTTGCTTTGTTCCAGCGTAAGTGCGTTTGCGGCTGGCACTTTTTTTCTGCAAAAGGTGATTAGCTCCTGCGCTACGTAGCAGGACTTTGTTATTTTTAGTGATACGAACTCTTTTTTTGGTGCCGCTATGAGTTTTTAGCTTGGGCATTACTGGTACTCCTTATGACGAATATTAACTGCTTACCGTTTAACTGAGGGGGTTGATCAACTGCGATTGTTTCTTGAAAGCTTTCTATAACTCTATCTGCAAGCTTAAAGCCGATGTCTCTATGGGCGTTTTCACGTCCTCTATAAACAATGGCGATCTTTACCTTATGTCCTTCTTCTAGGAATTCGGTAATCTTGCGTAATTTGACACCAAGATCGTGATCGCTAATTTTGAGACCAAAACGCATTTGTTTTATCTCAAATACTCGGGCGTTTCGCTTATTCTTTTGCAGTTGCTTGGTTCGCTGGTAGTTATATTTACCCCAGTCTACAATTTTGACGACTGGTGGATTAGCTTCAGGGGATATCTCTATCAAGTCCAATCCTGCTGCTAAGGCTGCGCTTAATGCTTCAGCTCGCGACATCACGCCCAAGCTTTGTCCATCTGCGTCGATGACTCGTAGGCTTGGTGCCCGAATGGCTTCATTCAGGCGAGTTGTCTTGTTGATAAACGTACATCTCCTTAAACTTTGATGAATTTGCATCTAATTGTAACAGATATGAAGACAGGGGTCAACCGGTCATTAGACTTTCGAACGGTTCACATTTAAGCTGAGCCCAGGTTACTGACCATCTATTCTCGATACTCTTGCGTAGTTACTGCCAGGGTAATATGCTATGGTTTTGATTTTAGATAATTATTTGTTTTGGGCGGTATTGCAGGGCTTCCGCGACATGAGATTCATTTATGTTCTCCGTTCCTTCTAGATCGGCAATGGTTCTGGCTACTTTTACTGCTCTCATGTAGGCACGGGCCGATAATTGTAATTGCTGGCTGGCCTTATCTATTAGTTGCTTGGCTTGTGGTTGCAGCATCGCCGAATGCTTAATCTCACGTGTCGACAGGGATCCATTAAGTTGTCCATGGTTACTTTGTCGCTCTCGCTGTATATCTCGAGCTGACTCAACGCGTTTTCTAATTTGCTTGCTAGTTTCTTCAACAGACTTGATATTAAGTAGAGTACTGTGTTCTACGGAATCCACATCAACATATAGGTCAATTCTATCTAAAATTGGTCCAGATAATTTTTTCTCATATGCCAAAACTTGCTGAGGCGAGCAGGTACAGGGTTTGCCTGTACCGTAATATCCGCAAGGACAGGGGTTTTTGGTTCCAATTAATATAAAATCTGCCGGGAATTCCAGACTATCTTTGGCTCGGGCAATAGTGATTACCTTGTCCTCAAGAGGTTGTCTTAGAGTTTCGATAGTGCTGCGACCGAATTCTGGTAATTCGTCCAAGAACAAAACTCCAAAGTGGGCTAGGCTTACTTCACCAGGATGTGGTTTAGATCCTCCTCCTATGATGGCAACATTGCTAGCGCTATGATGGGGGCTGCGGAAAGGGCGAGCAACTACAATCTTGTCGAATTGTTGACTAGCCAAACTATGCAAGTGGGTTATAGCGAGCATCTCCTCGCTTGTTAGGCGGGGCAAAATCGAGGGCATGGCTTTTGCTAACATGCTTTTGCCGGTACCTGGGGCACCTGATAGGAGCACATTATGCTGTCCAGCGGCAGCAATCTCCAGAGCCCTTTTGGCGTTAGCTTGACCTACTACATCAGCAAAGTCATTTTCAGAATGCACCGCCGAAGGCTGGGTTTGGATAGATATACTAGGAGTTATAAACTCTGGTTCTTGATTTAACAATCTAGTAAGCTCGCCTAGGCTTTCTACTGGTAGAAGCTTAACTCCAGGAACCAATGCAGCTTGCTGAAGATTTTTCATAGGTATAATAAATTTCAAAAATCCTTGTTTCTTGGCCGCCAGCAGTTTACCTATTATCCCCCTTATAGGTCTTATTGAACCGTCTAGACCTAGTTCCCCAAAAATTAAGGTGCTAGGTAATGCCTGGGGAGCTTTTATCTGTTCTGTCTCATTAAGTATTGCGACGGCCATAGCTAGGTCAAAGCTACTTCCGTCTTTTGGGATATCTGCCGGAGCCAAATTAAGTGTAATGCGTTTACGGGGCAAGTTTAGCTTGCTGCTAGTAAATGCTCCCCTTAGTCTTTCGCGTGCTTCATCAACTGCCTTATTAGCAACGCCAACTATAAGTATGTTAGGAAGGTTATTGGAAAGGTGACATTCGACATCAATAACTAAACCCTGCATACCTTGATCAATTAGGCTGTGTACCGATGCTCCCATGGTTACACTGATTGTAATTAGAAGTTAGGTCAAAAGCCAAGCATGAGCATTAAATTTTATAAAGAAAATACCGCTTCTTTTTTTTGAAGCGGTATTTTCAAGTGGGCGATTGTTGTTTTGTCTTTTTGGAGTGTTTGTTAATTTTTGGTGGTGGTAACGACTTGCGAGAACCCGTTACCACCAATGTTCTTTTTGTTTTTGAGCACTTTTTTTATTCAGTGCTGAATACATCTTATATAGCCTTAAAAGTACTGTCAACATGTTTATGTATATTAAGTATGTGTATAACTTTTGCAACAAGCATATACACCCGTAGAAAAAACCAAATAAGTTCAAATAATACGTATAAAAGTAGGTGAAATTTAAATTAAAAACTTAGCGTCCGACTAAGAAAGTTAATAATAACCTACTAAGTTAAAAAAATCTTTGGGTACAACTCGTATTAATGATGGCAGGCAGAGTAGGGGAATATTTTAGTAAGTACCTAGCACGTAGCACTATATGTATGGTTTCTGCAAATTACAAAGTAGTAGGTAAGGTTAACAGTCAATAAATTTTTGTCATTTTCTTTTAACTCATCGTCGACGATTTGTAAATTACAGCATTTCCTTTTCCCTAATATGCAGCTGGTCGTCAGTTATGTTGCTAAGTCTTAAGTTAAGAGTGGAGGATTAATCTAAAAGGGGAGATCAAGGAACATTGAAACAGGACTTTCACCTAGATCAGAATAAAAGAAGAACACTATAATATCAACACAAGTTACTGTCATTACCAACAAAAAGCAATAAGTCTTGTTTACTATGTTTTGAATGAACCTAAATATTATGACATTGTAAATAATTTATCAAAATTAACATTATAACTAAGTACTACATATGTGTGTATTATGTTTAAAACAGTAAGACTAAGTGATAATTAACTAAGATCTTTACTAATTATTAACGTAAGAAGTAAATAGCACTCAAAAATACAGTTATTTAACACAACGTTAAGGTTATAAAATACTATAGTATACATTTAAATCAAATAAGTATTATTGTAACAAATTAGCACTAGGGCAGACCAGTTGCCAGAAGATTGAAATGGTAATCAATGTTATAAAAACTTACTATTGTAGATAATAAAACAACATATATTCAACAGTATGAAACACCTTAAATAATTATATATTACAACAATTAATGTTGACTTAAATGTAATGCTAATGTAGTCTAGGGTAGTGATGAACCAAACACAAATATCAAATAAACACTTCTTCACTCATACTCATACTTAAACAATATGAGATCGACGCTTGTTTCCGCTAAACGGATAACGAGCGGTCAGTCACAGCCTAAGGACGGTAAGCGCTATATAGTAATACTTTTATGAGCGGATTTACCGTCCAGGCACTAGGATCAAAGCAGAGCTAATATTAGTTTATTAAAGCAGCACATTAAAAAAATAACGGAACAATAAAAACGAACATGGAAAACATCAACACAAGAATTTATAAAAAAGACATAGTAACTTGTGCAGCTGGATTTTTGTTTATTAATTTATTTCTTTTTTTTACTAATCCTCAGTCTCTGCCGGCTGTTATGTTCCTTGCAGTGCCTTTGCTTGTTGCCATTACTAGCTATTTGTTTATTAAAATAGTTCTCGAAATGTTCAGCACATTGTCAAAAGACAGTATTCGACTATTGAGCGGTGTTTCTGCAAGCGCTCCAACTTTGTTAATGGTTCTTGGTTCTCTCGGTCAATTAGGTATACAGGATGTTTTATTAGCATTGTTGTTATCATCAGGACTTGGTTTCTATATTAAGCGCCAGAACATCTCATATAGTAGCTAGGGTAGTTTGCTCTTAGAGGTTATTTATCTGTTATCTCAGGTGGGTATTTGTTATACTCTATATTTAGAGTAATTATGAAAACAGACGCATCACTCCCTAATTTTGAATTGCCGAATCCTCAGCCTAGCGTGGAGACTGGAAAGGATAAATCGGGCAATGAAATTTCTGCTGCCCAACCAGAGTTATCGTCTATTCCATCTGCGCCACCTGCTCAGCCTATTCTGCCTCCGCCGCCGCACCCTATATTTTCTAAAACTTCCGATTCCTC
The DNA here is from genome assembly GCA_030855585.1 of bacterium. Taxonomy (GTDB): domain Bacteria; phylum Patescibacteriota; class Saccharimonadia; order Saccharimonadales; family JACDBH01; genus JALYQY01. Next base: position 6,261 of record JALYQY010000059.1, read on the forward strand.
ATCCTCGCATCCAGGGTCAAATTCTGCTACGAGCCAGCTTCAAGCTGATGATAATGATTTGATCGAAAAGGAATGGGTTTCCAAGGCTAAACAAATTATTTCCTCTACCAAAGTAGATCCATTCATGCAAAACCGTGAAATGAGTAGAATCAAAGCCGACTATCTGAAAAAGCGATACAACAAAGATATAAAGCTCGAGGAAACTTAAATGGGCTTATTGAAATAATGAACGGGATTATTATTGCAGCCGTAGTATTGCTGTTTGCAATCGCTGGCTTGATTGTTGGCGCTTATTTTCACACAAGAAAACTATGGCGTGAGCAGAAAAACTACGAACGAAGTCTCAAGATGGTTCCACTGCTTATTCATCTGCCGCCGATGAGTGATGATACTGAAGGAGGTTCACGAGACGTACGAGACGTTACGGACGAAACCATCAGTAAGGCGCAAATTGTCTATAGCATTATTGCTGGAACGATTCAGAAGGGTTTTAAAGGCAGATTCTATGGGCAGCGTCATTTTAGTTTTGAAATTGTAGGTACGAAGGGTTTTGTTTATTTTTATGCAGCCGTACCAATGTCTATGCTTGATGTAGTCCAACAGGCAGTAATTAGTGCATATCCCTCGGCTCGCCTGGAGGAAGTGTCAGAGCATAATATATTTAGCCCTGTCGGGAAAGTTAGTGGCACTATGGGGGGTGAGCTAAGCTTAAAAGACAAGTATGCGTATCCTATCGCTACTTATCAGGATTTGAAACGTGATGCCCTGCAAAGTATATTGAACGCCTTGTCTACCTTAGAGAAAGAAGATGGTGCGGGCATACAGATATTGATGCGGCCGGCTGATCCAAGCTGGCGCAAAAAGGCATCTGCTATAGCCGCCAAAAAGAAGAAGGGTGGGGGGTCTAAGAATTCTGGAGCCTTCCTGCAGTTTTCAAAAGAAGTCCTGACTGCAGCTGTTAAAGCACCCGAGGGTAAGGATAGTAAGTCTAATGAAAATAAGCCCTTATCATCAACCGAACAGTCCCTCGTGGATGCAATAGAGGATAAGACACGCTACCCAGGCTATGAAGTTCTGATTAGGGTAGTGGCTAGTTCAAACATATCTCAGCGCTCTCAAAGTATTGTTAACAACATTGTTGCTAGCTTTTCTTTGTTTGATGCACCTGGTAGAAATGGTTTCAAATATACGCCTGCAAAGGACATTGAAAGTTTTATAACAGCTTACATAATGAGATTTTTTCCGCAGGAGAATAATCAGAGTATATTAAACGCTGTTGAACTTGCAACACTATTTCATTTCCCGGATCAAAGTAATATTCCCACATCTCAGCTTGAAAGACAGGCAAGTAAACAAGTGGATGGACCTCGAAATATAACAAACGATGGGACCATGCTTGGATACAATATTTTTAGAGGCGCCAAAAAACGAATAAACCTAAGTGAAGAAGACAGGCGTAGACATATATATGCAGTTGGCCAGACTGGTACCGGTAAGTCTACTTTCTTAGAGAATCTTGCCCTGCAAGATATGTTGAACGGCAACGGCTTTGCCTTTATAGATCCCCACGGTGATGTAGTAGAGAACCTAATGTCGATGGTTCCCAAGGAGCGTACCGAGGATGTAATATATTTTAATCCTTCTGACATGGACTCTCCGCTGGGTCTTAACATGTTCGAATTTGACGACCCTGATGAGCAGGACTTTTTGATTCAGGAAACTATTGGTATGCTTTACAAACTTTATGATCCTCAGAGACAGGGTATCATCGGGCCACGTTATGAGCATTTATTTCGTAATGCAGCACTGACCGTTATGTCGGGTCCTGAAGGAGGCACTTTTGTAGATATCCCTAAGCTCTTTAGTGATAAAGGTTATCTTAACGAGAAGCTTAAATATGTTACCGATCAGGCTGTTTTGGATTTCTGGCTTAAAGAAATGCCAGGCAGCGAACGATCTAATGAGTTTGGAGAAGTGAAGAGTTGGTTTGTCAGCAAGTTCGGTGCATTCTTGAGCAATAAGATGATGCGCAATATTGTTGGTCAGACAAGAAGCGCTTTTAATTTGCGTGACGTTATGGACAACAAAAAAATCTTGTTGGTTAACTTGAGCAAGGGACGTACCGGGGAATTAAACTCAAAATTACTAGGTATGATTTTTGTTATGAAATTTCAGGCTGCTGCTATGTCCAGGGCAAATGTACCAGAGAGTGAACGAGTAGATTTTAGCTTGTATGTTGATGAGTTCCAGAACTTCTCAACAGATTCATTCGCCTCTATACTTAGCGAAGCCAGAAAATACCGCTTAAGTTTGATTGTAGCCAACCAGTTTACCACCCAGCTCACAGAGGAAATCAGGGATGCAGTGTTTGGTAATATTGGTACAATCGTTTCGTTTAGGGTGGGAACAAATGACGCTGAATTTTTGGCTAAATACTTTGCGCCGGTGTTTGATATTCATGATTTACAACGTATACCTAACTTTAATTCTATAAGTAGGATGCTAATCGGTGGTGTGCCAACTCAACCATTCAGTATGGCCACGTTACCGCCTTTGGGTAAACCTAACCAACAGTTAGCTATCGCACTTAAGCAATTAGCGGCTGTTAAGTTCGGCAGGCCGAGGGCCCAGGTCGAGGCCGATATTTTTGCTCGCCTAAAGTCTCCTGAGCCCGCTAAACCTCAATGGGGAAATGATCCGTTCAAGTCTCAGGCTCAAGGTCCTTATGCTCCCACGGCGCCTCAAAAGCCGTCTAGCGGTTCTTTCTTGGACGATTGGTTGGCCAAGCGTCAGGCACCTATTGGTCCTGCTCCGCCTAGGCAACCCTCCCACAATCAATTCGTTCAATCACCTCCTGCGCCAGCACCTGCTGCAGTTCAATTTAATCAAATGCCCGTGCAGCCTGTTGAGCCCTTGATTTCTACGCCTGTTGTCAAAGAACCTGCTGTTGAACCGGCTGAAGCACCCCAACTTCAACCAGAACAAACTGATACGGCGGCTAAGTCGAGTCTACCGGTGGAACCTGTATTAAAAGATGAAAATCTTCCACCGATTGGAAATCTTAAAGATGAGATGGTAGAAGAAGATACTATTATTATTGATCAAGAGGGTAATATGAGCCGTACCAACGAAGATGAAACTGACGATGTCCCAGTTTCAAATAAGAAAAAATAAATTTACAGTTTAGGTTTTTTGATTAGTTGCAAGATTAGCTCTACTAACAGTCCTACTAAAAACCCACCGGCGAATAAAATTATTAATAGTAGAAAATTGTATTCATAACCGTAATGGCGAGATATCCATAAAAATACTGATGAACCAATAAATGCGAATATGCCTCCGGATAATATGCCAGAAGGTCTAGCTACAGTTTTACCGATTGATTCGCTAACAGTTTCTACTATTGGCTGATGAACGAACTTGCTAAAGGGTCTAACTACAATAGGCAATCGTTGTCGAACTCGGTTCATCGTTCGGCTGTAGGACATTTGCTTGAGCTCACGGTTGATAAACGTCGGTCGATCTTTATCGACTTCTGCTGTCTTATCCAGGGAATCAAGGCCGTGTTCGTTTTTATCAGCCTCAGTATCTGCCTTTGCCTTTAATGACTCAAGTAGTTCAGTTTTCTCTTTCTCATTAGGGGCAGTTACAGTTTCTGGTACAGGTAAATTGTTAACTTGTTCGTGGTGTTCTAACTGATCATTATCGGCTTGTTCAAATGAGATAGGGAGTTTCTCTGACATCTTATATTCCTCCTGTCTGAGCAAAGTCAGTACGGATTAATTCCAGCTCTTGCTGCATAAGTCTACTGCGGGCAAAGAAGTAGGCTACAATCGCAGTTAGACCAAAACCAATGGCCAAGCTGGTTCCAGGACCTGTGTTAGGGAGTCTTTTGGTGACGTATTCGGCGCTCTTGGGCAATGGGCAGTCAACCGGAATGTCTAGCTGATTGCCAAACTTGTTGCTTAATTGACAATCATAGGCAGTAGTCATGGCACTAGGCTGGTTGGTGACAGGCAATTTGGATTTTAATTTAACCCTAAATGTATTCGTGAGTTTAGAATTAGCTGTGACCGTCTGGTTGGTCCAACCCAAGGTTTTGGATTCTGCATCGTAACTGCCACCTTGCTGCTTAAGAAATGCTTCATCCAGAGTGGAGTAGTCAAGGATATCGCCTATGTAATCAGAAGTGTTTACATTGGTTCTAGAATAGCCGTAGGTATTATGGGTAATAAGATTGTATTCGATAGTGTCATTAGCTTTGGCTTTTGTGCTAGCGGTTTTTTCCTCATCTAAATTCTGAGTTAGGTTGCGTGCTGTCTTAGTTTGGCTCAAAGGCTTATCGGATTCTGATTCAATTTTGCCACTACAGGCAACACTTTGTTCGGTCTGTCCTTCACCTGAACCTATTGTATAGTTAACAACAACCGTTGCTGTGTATGTACCATCTTTATATACATGACTGACGGTATCTTCATAAGAATTGCTATTTTTGATCTGTACTGACGAACCATCACCGTAATCATAAACATAACTTTTAATCGCAGTTAGGGTAGGGTTACTGGATGTCACTTTAGTTTTCAGCGTAAATGTTTTCGTTGTGCGGTTAACATCAGTGTTAGTTAATGTGCAAGCTAATACTGGGGTTGTGCAACGCGAATCAGTTTTAGAAAGTGTTTCGTCAAGCGGGCATGGATTTATTACAGTTACGCATAAATATGGTCCGCCGCTAGTAACCTCCGGCGCGTTGCTGGCCTTCATAGTTGCAGCATTACAGGTTTTGGTGCCATTTTCTATATTTGCCTTTAGCCTAACTGTTAATACAAGGGCAGTCTTAAAGTTTTCCGTGTACGAAACGGTGCCTAAAGGGTAGTTGAGCACATTACCACTTAGCGGCAAGTTGGTGGGGCTAACTATCTCGAACTTATCAAGATCTAACTCGTCTCTGAGCATGACATTCTCGGCCGGTAACGAGTCGGCTACTTGGTTTCGGTACTCGAATCTAAACTTGAAGGTATCACCAGGCTTGAGTGATTGTGGACCTCCATCGATTGTCTTGCGGAATTCAAGGGCAGGATTCTTGAGCGGTGGTACTCCAACTTGTGTCAGATTGCCGCAATCAACTAGAATCCAGAATTTTTTGCCAAGCTTAGTACCTTCAAATGCTTTGTAGGTGTTATATGGATTAACAATATCCCAGGCACGTAGCTGTCTTAGGTATATAGTTGAAGACCCAGCAGTTATTGGTATCTCGCTATCCTTATATACTCCGTTAATCTGCGAAGACTTACTTACCGCAGATAGAGAAGTACGGCCCATTGTCCAGTAGTCTGCTTGGTCAGAGCGAATCGTTGCGTTAGGGTATAGAGGCAATGCGGCTATGTCTTCTCTGGATAAGCCAAATCTGCCGTAAATAGCAGAAACATTTTGGTCACTAGTTTTACCGTCCCAGGCTCGCAATATGTCATCTCGCGTATTAAGGCCGTTAATTATGTAGTCATTAGAGTAGGCCAGAGACTTTTCTGGCGGTGATAAGACGGCAAACATTTGAACCACCATGGCAAGAGCCACAAAACCAAATCCCATGCGTCGCAAAGTTTCCTCAGCGTGTACTCGTTTGGCATAAAAAGTTACATTCCCAAGTAAGCTTGGGTTAAAGGGTAGATTACTGATTAATTTGTGGAACATTTTTTTATTTGATGTTTTTATATTTAGTATTAGCTTTTATTGCTCATGCTTATTGAATCATAGTTTTGTACAAGGATGCAAGCTGTTTGCGTAAAATGCCTATATCGGGCTATAATATTAAGTAGGAATTAAGAGATGAACACTGACGGAGAGGGTTTATAGTGGATAAAAATAAAGGGTATGGTTCTGAAGATATTCAAGTTCTAGAAGGTTTAGAGCCTGTACGTAAGCGCCCGGGTATGTATATTGGTAGTACCGGTAGTGTGGGCTTGCACCATTTAATTAAAGAAATTGCCGATAACTGTATAGATGAAGCGATTGCTGGTCATGCTACCGAAGTAAAAGTGACTTTGTTGGCTGACGGTGGTTGTCGGGTCGAGGATGACGGACGTGGAATCCCCGTCGATAAGCATTCCAAAACAGGTAAAAGCTCATTAGAAACCGTACTGACGGTTTTGCACGCTGGTGGTAAATTTGGCGGTACCGGTTATAAAGTATCCAGTGGTCTACACGGTGTAGGCTCTAGTGTTGTAAATGCCTTGTCAGACAGATTATTTGCAGTAATTAAGCGCCAAGGTCATGTATATACTCAAAGCTATCAGCGTGGTGAGCCAGACGCTCCTATTAAAAAAGGTGAGGCTACCAACGAAACGGGTACTGCTATAACTTTTTATCCCGATCCAACCATATTTAAAGAAACTGTTGAGTTTGATTTTGAATGGGTAGTTGATTATTTGCGACATCAAGCCTATCTGACAAAAGGTATAAAGACCTCCGTAATAGATGAGCGTAACAGTAAGCGTTGTAGCTTTTACTTTGAGGGTGGTATACAGTCGTATGTTCGCCATTTAAATATTGGCAAGGAAGCAGTCGGCGATAAGGTGTTTTACGTAGAAAAGCTGGCTGGAGACGTGATGGTAGAAGTAGCCTTGCAATACAACGATACTTACAATGAAGTCGTAAAAGCGTTCGCAAATAATGTATTCAATCCAGATGGCGGCACGCACTTAGCTGGTTTTAAGACAGCACTTACTAGAGTAATAAATGATTACGGGCGTAAAAACGGCCTAATTAAGGAAAAAGAAGAAAATTTATCAGGTGAAGATACTCGGGAAGGCCTGACGGCGGTTATTCTGGTAAAAATTCCCGATCCTCAGTTCGAAGGCCAGACTAAGAATAAGCTAGGCAACACCGAAGTACGCGGTTATGTAGATAAAGTATTGAGCGAACATTTAGCTTATTACCTTGAAGAAAATCCCGCTATTGGTAAGGGAATCATCAATAAGGCAATTATAGCTGCCCGTGCCCGCAAAGCTGCTCGAGCAGCCAGAGATAATATTATACGAAAAGGTGCACTTGATGGAGCTAGCTTGCCTGGAAAGTTAGCTGATTGTGCTACAAAAGACCGCTCCCAAGCTGAACTATATATAGTAGAAGGTAATTCGGCCGGCGGCAGCGCCAAAGATGGCCGTAACAGTCATTTCCAAGCTATTTTGCCACTCAGAGGCAAGGTGCTAAATGTCGAAAGAGCGCGTTTAGACAAAATGCTCGCTAACCAAGAAATTTTAAATCTAATCAAAGCTATGGGTGTAGGAATTGCAGAACAGTTTGATATGGAAGGGCTGCGCTATGAGCGCATAATCATTATGACCGATGCTGATGTTGACGGCTCACACATCCGTACGTTGCTTATGACGCTGTTTTTCCGTCATATGTACCCAATCATTGAGGGAGGCCATCTTTACGCAGCCCAGCCGCCATTATTCGCAATTTCTAGTGGCAAAAAGAAGATCTATGCCTACACCGATGAAGAGCGTGATGAAATAATTAGTAATCTCATAGAAGAACGTAAAGCCAAAGGTATAAAGATTGATTCTAATGATGATCGTATCAAGCAGGCAGGCGTTACTTTGCAACGTTATAAAGGTTTGGGTGAAATGGATGCTGATCAACTATGGGATACGACAATGGACCCAGAAAACCGAGTATTAGTACAGGTAAAGGTAGAAGACGCCGAA
>JALYQY010000050.1 GCA_030855585.1 bacterium
CATGTGTGCTGTCCATTCTCCTATGCCTTTGACGGTGGTAAGCTCATTGATAATGTCTTGATTGCTCAATGAATCAAACTTATCGAACTTGAGCCTACCATCCAAAACATGTTGGGCAAGGTCGGTAATATATTTTGCTTTGGCATTCGATAAACCAGCGCTTCTAAGCTCTTCATGCGATTTTTCTAAAATTGCCGAAGGACTCGGGAATTCAGCATCAAATAAGTCAATGAATTTGCGGTTGATGCTGGCGGCGGCCTTGACACTGAGCTGCTGGCTGATAATTGATTCTACGAGTTCTCGGTAGTAATTCGTATGCGGCCGTATTGTACAGATTCCATAGCGACTAATAATAGGCGATAACACCGGATCGGCAGAGGCAATATGATTAGCAGCCATTTTAATTAACTCTTCAAACTTAAACACCATAGTCATAATTCTGTTATTATAATTGTAGAAATGAAAGTAAGCGACCGACATTTTGGCTGGGGAGCTTGGGGAATAACTGCACTACTGTGCGGGCTATCGATACTTGTTTACGGCCAAAGTATAAACTGGAGTTTGGATAGGCTTACAAGCTACAAGCTTTTCCCTCTGTTTGGTCTGCTGGCATTTAGCGTTTTTTTGAGCCATTATCTTGTATCTGTAAAAAGACAGTATCTTGGTATTCCAAAAATTGCTGTAAAAGATTATTTTATTACTAGCAGCCTGATTGCATTAGGATTTTTACTTTTACACCCTAGTTTATTTATTACGCAGTTATGGCTGGACGGTTTCGGCTTACCCCCCGGAAGTTACAAGGCATATGTCGGCGCTAGTTTATTGTGGGCGACAATGCTGGGCACTATTAGCCTATTGTTTTTCTTGAGCTATGAGCTACTTAGATTAAGACGGTTTAAGCCCTGGCAGCCATACTTTCAGGGACTAAGCGATATTGCCATGATACTGATTTTGATACATGGTTGGGCGCTAGGTTCGCACATACAATCAACCTGGTTCAAGCCTGTCTGGTTAGCTTACGGTCTTATTCTGCTAGTTTGCTTAGCCTATACCTATTTTCATAAGTTTAGTTCTGTAAACAAGGAGTAGACATGAATAAAGCGCCCACCGTCGGAATTGTTGTAGCAGTCGTTGTAATTGGTATTCTGGTGGCATTGTTTGTTGGCAACAAAGCCGCAGAGGCACCAAGTAAATCTGCCGAAACCAATCAAGCCGATAATTCCGACACTGCCGCCCAATCATTAATCATCACCTACACAGACGGCGGCTTTGAGCAGTTGAGTAATAGCAGGGTAGCGGTTGCAGCTACAGTTTTAGTCAAGAATAATTCTTCTCGTGATTTAGACTTCGCATCCGATGATCACCCTGAACATCAGGATAACCCAGAATTTAACATTGGCAATATTACATCAGGACAAGAAAAAAGCTTTATTGTAAACACTAAGGGCGAATGGGGATTCCACAATCATGATTTTTCTGGTCACAGCGGCACAATTACGGTTGAGTAAACCATGCCTTTCACGCTATAGTTAATCGTAAGAATTATATGAATGAATCCACAAATCTAAACCAAGCGGTTCCTGAGCCGCAAAATCCTCAAGAAGACACTGTTTCACCCGAAGCCGAAACGGCACCATTGGGCTCGTCAAACAGTTCTGATTTTCAATCTAGCCCTGCCCAACTTTTGGATGATGAAGCCAGCAATTTCACAGTACAGGACGTCAACGGCGAAAAAATAAACAGCCTTAGCTCAACAGGCAACGACGGGATTAACTCAGCTGCTTACGCTTGGGGCGCTGCGTTGCTGGCGGCAGTGGTTATAAGTATTTGGATTGTGAGATTTATACTAAAACCCCAAAGATCTGTAATTGAATCCACCAAATCTAAACCAGCTCAATCAAAGTCACCCCTGTCCATTTCGGTAAAAAAGACCAAGACCAAGAAAAAGGCTCCCCCTTATGCCCGTAAAAAATCAGCAAAGAAAAAGCGCTAACTTTTTATCTCGCATATGATATTAGCAAGGCAGTAAATCTGTTATGCTTGGACTTAGATTATGACCAAAAATATTCCTGATATTGATGCCAATACATCTAAGGTGCCTTTGGTGCAAAGTAACGATGATGAACTGGCAACTACAGCTCAAGATTTGGATGAAGCTTTGAAGGCAGCCGAGGATTCTATCGGTGGTGAAGATAAAATTGCCGAACCACTTGAACAGGGGCAACAAACAGAATCGGTTGAGCCTAATGAGTTTGTTGAAGAAATTGAATCTATAGCACCGAACACGGAAGAACTCGCACAAGACGGTATTGTAGATGACTCTGTTATGGTTGACGCCATAGATGATATTGTTGCTCAAGAAGCCGATGTGGTGCTTGAAGCCGAAGATCAGTCACGCCAGTTAGAAAACCCAGTGCTGATTGCAAATCCCAAATCCAGACTGCGACGCTTTATGGGCAATTCAAAAACCCGTTGGGTAATTATTTTTGTACTATTAATTGCTGTATTCATGGCAGGATTAGTACCGCAGAGTCGTTATTATTTGCTAAATAATTTTGGCGTTCGTTCGTCAGCTTCGCTTAGTGTAATAGACGAAATCACCAGACAGCCGCTAAAAAACGTTAGTGTAAGGTTGGCCGACAAGAGCGGTATAACAGATCAAGACGGTAAAGTTACAATAGAAAAATTAAAGTTGGGATCCACAAAAGTTCAGATTGAGAAAAGAGCTTTTGCAATTATTGAACGTCAAGTTACGATCGGTTGGGGCAGTAATCCTTTGGGAGAGTTTGAAGCAGAGGCAGTAGGAACACAGTACGAATTTATCATCAAGGATCTGCTAAGTGGCAAACCTATTAAGAACGCTGAGGCATCATCTGGCGATGGCAACGCCAAAGCTGACGAAAACGGAAAAGTAGTGCTGACATTGGATACTGCAAAGTTAAACGATGACGTACAGCTGAGTATTAAATTTTCGGCTGCCAATTTCCGCGATGAAGTAGTAAAAATTAGTGTTAACAACAAAGAAAGCCAGTCGGTAGGTTTAGTCCCTTCACGCAAACACGTATACGTATCAAAGCGTTCGGGAACATATGATGTATACGGTGCATACATAGACGGCAAGCAAGAAAAAATGCTGGTTAAGGGCACCGGGTTAGAAAGGGATGATATAGCCTTAATACCTCATCAAAAAGACCAAGTAGCCGCACTGGTAGCTACAAGGGAAAACGTCCGCAACAGTGAAGGCTATTTATTAAGCACACTATATATTCTTAACACCAGTGAAGGCGCGCTTGTAAAAATCGATCAGTCTGACCAGATTCAGGTAATAGGATGGGATGTATCAGGGCATTTGGTATATGTAAAAATTGCTTCCGGAGCCAGCGCCACTGATCCGAAACGGCACAGGTTGATGAGTTTTAATTACAAAGACTATTCGGACGTCAAAGAGCTTGCTAGCGCTAATTCCTTTAATGACGTCGTTATGGCAGCAAGTCGAGTTTATTATGCCCAGTCTGGTGCTTTTGACGACAAAACAAGCGGCCAAATGTTAGCTATAAATCCTGATGGTACAGACAAAAAAACCATACTAAACAAAGAAGTATCAGCAATTGTTCGCTCTGATTATAGAACTTTATCACTAAAAACTTCCGAAGGCTGGTATCGCTATACGGTCGGAGCCTCCACTGAAGCAGTAGCTGGATCGGAGCCTGATAATCAAAACAGCCGAATATATACGGACAATCCAAATGGCCAGGTCAGCATCTGGCGAGATTCGCGCGAAGGTAAAGGGGTTCTGTTAAGTTACGATAAAAAATCAGACTCAGATACAGTACTTACCAGTCGCAGTGGATTAAATTTGCCAATGTATTGGCTGGGCGAAAAATATATCATTTATCGAATAGACGGCGGTACAGAAACTGCTGATTACGTGCTTAATATTGACGGCGGCGAGGCCCGCAAGATTATTGATGTTACCGATTCGGCTGGCATCGGCCGCTGGGTATTTTATTAGAAAGTGTAGAGTTTTTTAAACGTTAATCTTTTAGGATACAAATGCGGATTTTGCCGTCGGCGTGCAGTACGCCGCGCAGCACTCGGTTGCGCAAACTTAGACCTTCGTGAACTTTTTCGGTCAGAGTTTTAGAGACTGAGTGACTATTTCTTAAATCTTCGACAATCATATCTCTCTCGGCATTAGTGTCAGGATCGATCATGTGTGTTAGCTGCGCATTGTGTCTAATAGGCATAATACCGACGTCGCGGCTAGCTGCGCCAACCCAGAGCTGCCTAGATCGCCTATCCTTGTTCGGCCGATGAAATCGTTGCCAAAACGCCACATCTTTATGGAAGGCTTCAGGACCTTCTAAGTGGCAAGCCCAAAACCGTACATGGTGTCTGTGCGATGGATTATTCTCGATAGGTTTTTGGAAGCCCAAATCTTGCCTGCGACCAAACAAGTACAGGCTACTAAACGGTGCGTTTAGATATTGGCGTCTAGTCAAAATTGCCCGACCCATTCTATATAGTGTTAACAAAGTTCGCTTATGGGCTGTGTGCCAACCAGATTTTTCCATGGCAGAAATTATCTGTTTTCGTGTTCCAACTATGCCTATATTTACAGGATCACTGGCAAAACCATCAGGCGTAACGCAGTAAGTAGGCAAATGTTTAGGCCTGACAATAATCCTGATAAACCGAATTATTAATGGAATGAAGAAATAAGCAGTAAAAACATAGGTGATAAACAACGCTATAGCCCACGGCACTTGATTATCAAAAAACGGATAAAATTGCCAGACAGCAAGATACACAATAGCTATGCCAATAACAAGTACCACCAAACGTTTGAGAAGTCGCACTATCCGAATTAACATAATTGTTACTTCTATTCTAACAGATAGCTACAAAACAATTAATTCATCCTCGCACAAATCTACTGCTACCAGCAGCTATACTGATAGCCGGTGCTATTTCACGCTATTCGCTTATGCTGTACAATAAGTGTCAAGAATATATATCAAATTCTACAAGATTAATTTTAATAGCAAACTTTAAAGACGAGGTATAAATTATGGATCCACAGAACAACCCAAACCCGCAGTCACCAAACCCTAATCCCGTAGACGAACCAGCTACACCTAACGCAGTTCCGGGCACTGTAGTGCAATCGGATGTTTCTTCGGCTCCAGTTCCTCCGCAGCAAACTGAGCCAACACCAGATGCTCCCAATCCAGAAGTTCCTGCTGCACCTCCAGTTGCTACTGCAGAAGCCAGCCAGCCTGCCTTGGCTCCTGTCCAGCCCGTAAGCACGGTCCCCAAAGCCCGCCCAATCAAACTTATCGCACTTGTCGTTGGCGTTGTGCTGCTATTGGTAGTCGCTGCTTTCTTAGCATTGGGATAAATTTCGTGGAAGTACGCATAACCAAGCTTGTTCACGCATGTCTTTTGGTTGAGTCAGCAGCCGGCACAGTACTTGTTGATCCTGGTAAAATGACACAAGAATCCGGTCTATTAAAGGCTTCTATGTTAAGTAGGCTTGATGCGATTGCTATTACGCACGAACACTTTGACCATTTTTCATTAGAGCTTGTAACCGATTTACTAAAAAAGTTCCCTGAGGTACCGATAGTTTCGACTCACGCTGTACTCCAAAACTTGCTGGACTCTGGGATAAAAACTGGCAACACCTCACCCTTAGTCAGCACAACTCAAATGCCTCATGAAAGCATGGAACCCTTGAAGGGTGGTCAAACAGTCGATAATTTACAGCTAAATATTATGGATCTGTTAACTCATCCAGGAGATAGCTTGATGTCTTCTGATTCTAACGCGATATATGCTATGCCTTTAGCAGGGCCCTGGGGATCAGCCATTGATGCAATACGTTTGGCCGAAAAGCTCGGCCCTAAATATGTTATACCGATTCATGATTGGATGTGGAATGATAGTTGGAGATTAGATATGTATGAGCGTTGCAAAAATTATTTTGCCAGCATTGGTATTGAGTTTATTGTACCTACAGATGGCCAGGCAAGTATTATAAAACTTTAATATTGTCTTAAAAAACAATTGGTGTTATAATATTGACTTATATCATGGCAGCCGAAAAAAATCCATTTACACCGTTTGAATCAGAGGATAAATCAGAAAAATCTGGTGAGAAAAAAGCGGCCAAAAAGAAAAAAACCACACGTTTGCCTAAAGCTGTAATTCCATCACCACCCCAGGAATCTGCGCCCGAAAATACCAACGAGTCAACACTAAAGTCACTTTTCGAAAAAAACACAGTTGATGATGCAGTTGTGCCATCAAAAAAATACAGCAAAAAATCAAAAATCCGCAAAGCAGAAGCCCAACTTTCGGTGACTGAGCCTGAAGTTTCTAATACAGAAGCTCCTCAATCAATTTTGCCACCTTTAGAGTCTGCGTCTTCTGAGAATATTATCGACCAAACAGAACAAAAGCCAAAGCGCATGCGAGGCCGTCCGCGAAAACAAGCTTTATCAATAGAAACGCCTGTTGAAACAAAAGTCGAAAAGCCCGAGACCACTGCTAAAGAAGGCGAGTTAGAGGTCGAAGAACCGGTCAAGATTGAGCATGTAGAATCCACCGTCGAGCCGGCGCACGAACCTGCCCAAGAAGTAAGTTTTGAAAAACTTATTGCTGATGCGGAAGTGATTCCGATTCCAGCGTCCACAGAGAACACTGATGAATCACCCGCTGCCGAGTTTGAGGCTCCGATACAAACCCCAGCTATTGAAGAAACCCCAGATGTACGTTATTACGAATCTATTCCTACTGAGCCAATTCAAGAGCGTCGCCGTATTATCGATTCAGACGATTACGGCGTAGAAACTCGTAGTACTCCTGTTGCCAATAATTCTATCAGTCGATCAGAACTAAGCAGCGCTGTTTATCGAGCCGAAAAGCGTGGTTTAAGCCGCGGAGTCGTGTCTGGCGGTATTGTTGGCTGGTGGATTGGTCGCAGGGGCAAGAACGAGGCAGTTTCTAGAGTCGAAAACAGCATGGATAAGCAAAATTCTATTATCAAACAACTTCGACAAGAGCAGGCTGCCACAGTAGAACGCCTTAATCGTGCCAAGACGGCACCCGAGCAAGCGCCACCGCCTTTTTTGCCACCTATTCCAGTAGAGACGCTTGCAGCTGCTAAAACTGAGGCTACTCCAATGCTACAATTTGCTGAAGCTCCAATCATAACCGAAAATGCTGTGTACCAGTTCGAAAAACCTGCTTCAGCTGAGCCATTGGCAAAAACTGAAGCAACCGACAAAATCAAAGAATTACCGCCAGAAGATAAGCCAATTGTAGAATCAATTTACCATGCGCCAGTTGGCACTCATATAGAAACTAGTGCTTGGCACCGCATGGAGATAGATAATAAAACTGGCCATACTGTCGAAATCCCCTCTGTGGAATACGGCGAAGAATTCAAACAAGAGCAAAAACAAGAACGTTTACAGCGCGATATACCCGAGCCAGTAGTTGCCGCCCAAGTTGGCACAACTATCGTCAATAATAACTCTGACTCCATAGTCGATAAAAAATCTCAAACCGACACTGCCGACAAATTAAAATCGCAGGCTAAATCTATAGCCGAAGCTTTGTCGGATACAGATTATGTTAAAAAAGAGCTTGCCCAGCGCGCCACTCAGCCGTCTACATGGCTAATGTCGATAGGTGTCGTTATATTATTGTTCTTACTAGGCGTCTTGCGCTAAATCAGCCTTGTATTAACTCAAACTCTAAAATGAGTGGCTTGTGATCTGATACTAATGCCTCTGAAACTTCAAAACTATTGACTTTAACATCGTTCGTAATCAGTACATGATCACATGGTATGTCTCTAACTTTTCCAAATTGTGTCAAAGTATCTTTTACCTCATTTGTAGCGGTCAGGTCCTCTAACCAATTGTCAAAAAGACGCATGACGGGGCTTGCCGGTACCACATTTAGGTCACCAGCAAAGATAATAGGGTGGTCTATAACGCGCAACTCTTCTACTAATTTCTGCATAGCTGCTACAGAAGCATCACTTCCTAGGGGATCGAACTCATGGTAGCCATGATGGTTAATAATCGTAAGAGGTTTTTCATCTATTTGAACCTGAATCAAAAGCGCATTCCGTGTATTGGGTGGATGATCAGCCCAGTTGGTCACGTGATGAAAATCGTTGTTCGTAAAAACTACCTTCTTATGATTGAACGGCAATTTGCTGAGTGTGGCATTCCCAAATTGAACGGTAGTCCCACTCACATCAAAACTAAAAGTAGGTTCGAAGTAGACATGTTCGTATTTCAAAGTGGCCTGGATTTTATCAAGAGAATCTATGATGTCAAAAATTCCAATCGGCTGGCTATGAAAGACCTCTTGTAAGCAAACTATATCCGCATTTTGTTCTTCAAGAAAATTTATAACTTCCTTTAGCAATTTCCCTTGCCAAATATTTAGTTGAATCAGTTTCAAGCAAATTCCTTTCGGAGCCATTCGTCCAAACTACCGCCTCCACCTGCTGACAGGCAAAGTACTAAATCACCTTCCGAGGCATGTTTTAGCACTGCAAAACGTAAAGAATCATTGAGCGTAGCGGCAACCGCATTATCTGGTTGTGACATTAAATCCTTAAGTTTCTCTGGAGTTAACATTTCAAGTGTAGGATCCTCTCGCGCCAAATAGCTTGGTGCAATGTACAGTTTCTTCACATCATCAAACAGATGTTGCAAATCTTCTTTTATAAAATGCTGCCGAGTGTTGTGCAAGCCTTCATAGACCACCACTACATTATTCCCGGCAACTTCATGCGCCATCTGCAAAGCACCGCGGATTTTTTCGGGAGTGTGCGCATAATCAGAGTAAATGTTGTCGGTGATTTTCTCAAACCGGCGTGAAACACCTGGGAAGTCATTGATCTTGGCGGCTATGTCGCTGTAGGTGCCAAAGCCAAGCTTTTCAAGAGCCACAATTGCGGCATGGGCATTGCGTCGATTGACCGCTCCAGCAAGTTGTATGTGGGCTAGTTCCGTGTCTTCGGCAAGCACTGTGCGCTGCTCATTCGCGGAGGCGCTTATCCTATCTGCATCTGATTGCCATAGCACTGATCGATTTGATTTGCCCAAAAACTCAGTAAACGCAGCATAGTATTCTTCTCTTGTCGGATAAATATCTGGATGATCCCAGTCAATTCCAGGAATGATAGACATCGCAGGCGAAAAACTCAAAAAGTTTCGGTCATATTCGTCGGCTTCGTAAATAAAATATTCAGCATTTGAATCAAAGTGCCCCATATCACCAAACGGCAGCTTGGCACCAACCGAATAGCTGACGGGCAGGTCAAGCTGTTTGCATAGCCAAATTGTCATTGCTGTCGTGGTAGTTTTGCCGTGAGTTCCGGCGATGGCAATCATCTTTTGGCCAGTTTCCTGCAATAAATAGTTCAAAAACTCATCGCGCTTAGATCGCCTTATTTGGTTCTGCTCGGCAAAAAGTAGTTCTGGATGGTTAGGATTTTCTTTGGGCAGGGCAGAAGAATAAACAACCCAGTCAATCGTATCGTGGGTATGGGCAAATGCTATTGATTGATATGTTTGGCCAATAGTGATGTTTTCGATGCCATGTTTCTTCAGATATTCAATGTATTGGCTGTCTTGCTTGTCGCTTCCACTGACATCGAACCCAGCCTGTTTGGCGATTAAAGCCAACGGCCCGATTCCGGTGCCACCAATACCAGAAAAGAAAATATGCATACTATAAGCATAAGGCTTTAAGCCAAAAGCATAAAGCCAAAAATAGCCATAAGCAACTAACGCTTTATGCTTTAACCGTTTAGCTTTACACTTATTGGTATGGATAAGCGCAAACTTCATCATTACTTGGTTAGATTTAAATCTGTTCCGCACTGGCTGTTTTTGGCCGCCAGTGTTCTGATGTTAATAATTGCGGTGTTTTCGCTAAGAGCCAACAACCAAAAAATGATCGAACTACGGGCTGCTGTATTTGAAGCCGATGAGAGTGACGGTGACATCGAAACTGCGCTGCAAGAGCTTAGGGAGCATGTCTACGGGCATATGAACACCGATCTAGCTTCTGGTGACAATGCTATCAAGCCGCCAATTCAGCTTAAGTATCATTACGAACGTTTGGTCCTAGCTGAACAAAAGCGTCTAGATGTTTCAAACGAATCAGTTTACACAGACGCCCAAAACCAGTGTGAGCGCGAAATTTCCAGCGGTTTCTCTGGCAGTAACCGTTTGGATTGTATACGTAATTACATCGAAGACCACGGTGTTAAGCAAAAGCAGGTCAATGTTCCAGAAGATTTATACAAATTTGATTTCGCATCTCCCCGCTGGTCACCTGATTTAGCCGGTTGGAGCCTGGTACTGGCTGTATTATTGTTTGGATTGTTCGTGCTGCGTGTCTTGTCAGAGTTCTTATTACGGCGTCATTTAGCCAAACACAATTAAAATCGCCCTCTTGTTTTATTCAAGAAGGCGATTAATCCTAAGACTATCTATTTAGAGTACTTACGGTTCTCTAGTAGTAGGTTGGGTCTGTGTCGCAGGTGTAGTAGGCGTAGTAGGAGCAGCAGGAGCATTGCTAGCTGCTTGGGCAGGATCATCACAGGCTTTACCGTTTGGATTCTGTTTGACGTATTCAGCTATAGCATAAGAGACTTTGCTTTGCTTTTCATCTTTTAGG
>JALYQY010000053.1 GCA_030855585.1 bacterium
ACCCAGCCGACGACCCCGCCGACCCAGCCGACGACCCCGCCGACCCAGCCGACGACCCCGCCGACCGAAGGTGTGTGCAACGACCTCGACACTGGACACCTGTCCGCCAACAACGACGGGACGTTCACCTACACGGCGCCCGAGGGCTACGTGATCGTGGGTTACTGCGTCAAGGCAGGCAGCGTCAATCAGGGCGATGGGCCGGAATACTGCCCAGGGGCGAATGGATGTGTGTCGCTCCCCGCGACGAGCATCACCTTCAGCCACTCCAGTGGCAAGGGCATCTCGCACTTCAGCGTCGACCTCGAGGAGGTGACGCCCCCGACGGAGCCGACAGTCCCCGAGGACACGACGCCCCCGACGGCATCGCCGACCGGCACCACCGTGGTCGTGTCCAGCCAGGACGCGCTTCCGGTGACGGGCTACAACGAGATGAGCATGACCTTCGTCATGATCGCCTCCACGCTCGTCGCCCTCGGTATCGGATCGGTCATCGTTCCCAGGCTCATCGCCGCCCGGCGTCGATGACCTGACGGGTTGACTGAGAGTGGGTTGTCCCGCCAGTGTGAAGTAGTGTCCTTGGACGCTGCAACATACTGGTGGGCTCCCCGCTCTTGGTTGACCTAAACGGTTAGTAGAAACAAAAGACTCATCCATTTGGATGAACAAAGTCTGAGGTGTTTTTACTTTTATACTTAATATTATTGTTGAGTATAAAAGTAAAATATCCAATCGAAATATAGATTAAATTGCAGTGTAAGACTGCCTACATAACATGAGCCCAGAAGAACATAGTCAATTACCAGATTCTTCGCCTACGCGACATTCACTACGTCGGTGGAATATAGCCGCCGTTG
Source organism: bacterium (assembly GCA_030855585.1). GTDB lineage: Bacteria > Patescibacteriota > Saccharimonadia > Saccharimonadales > JACDBH01 > JALYQY01. Next base: position 858 of record JALYQY010000053.1, read on the forward strand.
CTTGTATTGGCTTGGGTGGCATCATAGGCGGTGCAGGCATTTATGATAATTACACAGAGGCTCAAAAAGCTGAAGCAGCCTCAGCTGAAGGGGAAGAAATGAGGGATGTTGCGATCAGTCAGAGCCCAGAACTTCAGGTACTTGTCGATGAAGGATTTATTCCTATTGATACAGTAGCAAATACTGGCGTCTTTACAACGGAGGGTTCATTACCTGCAAGTACAGAGCAGGTTGATACAGAATCAGACGAGTTGAACCAGACGGCCGAAACATTAGCAAGTACCAGCACAGTTGCATCGGAGGTATCACCACCGCCCGTAGTTTATGAAGCTGTTCAGCCGGATGACGGTATAGATAGCGAAGTAACTGAGACTTCTGTAATTGAACCTACAGCTACGGAGCCTCCTACCGATACTGTAGCCGAACCGACAGTGACTATAGGTTCAGAAGTATCTCCGTCATCACAAAAAGCGGAAAATGTAGTAGATCGTCACAATCAGAACTACTTGGATCTAAGGACTACCCAGTTTGAGCCCGTTTTAAATGAATCGAGACGTACTACTGTGACGGCTACGACGGTTCCTGAAATTACCGTTCCTGCTTCTACAACAACCTTAGCTCCTGAGACAACCAGCACAACTTCAACTACGGCCACACCTGACACTGCACCACCAGAAACAACCACTACTACAGTTCCTGAAATTTTTCGGCCTACCCGAGAGGGGATGGTTCCAAACAGTTTTGTCGGCTGGGTTAATATTCCGCGCTTGGCGACGGCAGAAAACCAGCACAAAAGCGTTGAGGAATTACGGGCCAATCCGACTAGTCATGATCTGAATTTGTTTTATGGTGATGCGTCAGATGATTATGATCGTTCATTACAACTGGGCTTGTCTGTTATGCATAGCACCCGAACCAACACCGTTTTATACGAAGATGGCAGCACCGAAATAGTAGCGACTAATGATTTGAGTGTTGCGGGTGAAACATTTCGTGGTCTTACAGTTGTGGGTGGACATAATTCTTCATCAACAGAAAATTCAGGTGCCGCCCCATTCGGTAACTTAGAATGGATGCAAAAAGGGGATTTATTTCAGATTGTCCAACAATTTACGGCTAACGACGGTACTATTCACACCGCTGTAATGACCTATGAGGTAACGGTACCGTGTACTAATGCGGATGACCCAAGCTGTAGCGCACCAGAAGGCGAGTTCTTGGAGCGGATGCGAGGAATGGCTGCACAAGATTATGAGGTGCAGCGAGCAATTTTATATTCCTGTGAAGGTGATGATGATGGCGATGCCAGTGCACTGCGGATGTGGGTGACTGGCGAGTTGCGGCATGCGACGATAAATGGAACGGATGCGTTTCAGTTTTCTGTTGATGGTAACCATTTCAATGCGTTTGTAGCCGATTCGGATCAGTTTACAGTTACCGGCTAGTGGGCTTTGCGAATCAGGCTTTGCTTTACGCATAGATTGGATATATCATATTCACAAGCGTTATGAAAAAACCATCGAAGCGGGTACTACTCATTGGCATAGTTGCAGTTTTGCTGGTTTGTGCTGGAATTGGCTCTTGGTTTTACTTGAAACAAAGGAATGAAGTACAACCGGATACGCAAAATCCAACCAAAGGACATACCTATTACGACGAAGCTCGTAAACTGGCTAAGGATGACAATGAACTCGCGAATATAGATTTTGGGCCGATTAGCACAGCATTGATAAACAGCAATACCGTGGAAGCAAGACAATTGCTTGAACCTTATCAAACTAAATACCTTTCAGAGAGCAATAGGTTGGTATTTTATGTATTATGGGGCAGGCTTTTGGCTGGCGAGCAGAAATATAATGAACTGGCTACGCATGCGGAAACCGTACTTCAGTCAAATGAAATTAAAGGTAATAAGAATCTTATATCCGAGTGGGAAAATATTCTTAATGACGCACGCTCAGGAAAGAATCCATTTACAGTAGTTAGCTCAGGAGAAGATCGGTGAAACAATACATTGAATACGAAAATAGCAAAAAATATTCAAAGCAATTTATATTATTAAGTGCACTTATTTGTCTTTGTGTATTTGGCATCTCTATGGTGAGCGGCGGGAAACTATCAGCATACACACCCCTGGCAACTAATACTTTTCCAAATCCAGCTGCGGCTGAACCATACGACTTATATATGACAGTAGGTAGCGGAGAATTTTCTGCTCCTGTTTCTGCGGCTGCTATTTTGGTTGATGCTCCCGGTACTTATAACATCCTTATAGAAGATGCACATTTTTGTAATGTGGCTAGCGAGTATACATATTTAACCCTCGATCTCCCTCGTCAAACGGAATTTGCAAACCCGTATTTTAGTACCATTTTCAGGGTAGTTTCTTCCAGTAATATATCGCTGGATCGCATGGTACCTATTAATACGGGCTGGAACAGGGTATGCGGTGCAGGAAAAAACATCTCTAGTACTTTTACCGTTACCAATGCAGATTTTGATGCTGAATCGGGCAAATACAGAGTTGTATTTGCAGGTATATATGGGGCGCTTAACCCTGCTTATGGTGCGACAGTTCCGTCAGCTGCTGAAAATTCTTTCCGCGTAACAGTAACAGGAGCGAATAACCCGTTGATTTATTTTACCGGCCGTGACGCAGGTTTCGGGAGCACGTTCTTTAACGTGTCAAACCGAAACCGCCCATTATCCAGTGTGGTTAATTACACGGTAGATATAGCATTGCCATGTGCGGCTACATCAAGCGTATTTGCTGACCTAGATTTCTTTGACGCGGACTACGGGCAATATCAGTCTACTAGTACGTATCCTGATCTTACCTATCGGGTCGAGAGGACATTACGGCCGGGTAGATATGACCCAAGTGACCCTCCTCCTCCTTGGGTCACTCTCATTAACCCGACTGTCATAACAGGAAGGAATGGAGAAACATCCCCTATCCTAAATGGTTTTCAGATCAGCCCTGATTATGTATACAGATTGGTTTTTTCAGGATTATCAAGACTCAATGCCATAACATATGACTTAAAAATTGATAATGTTTCCGAGTATTTTGCATCGAATGTTTGTGCGGTACCTGAGCCAACATATAGGTGTACTGTGACTATTAATCCTCCTGGTCCATTCGGTGTCGGCGAGCGGTTTGATGTAGAGGTAAATATCGACACGAGCGGTAGTGATACTGATTCGTCACAAATGACACAGTCGACTCATCCAATTACGTTATCCTCTACCACTGGATCGGTACAAGGTTTGGGGGCAGCAACACCAGCCTACACTGCGAATCCGCCGTTACAAACTACAGTGACCTTTAATAATATTTATAGCGACACCGCTGCCGAGCATACAATTAGCGCGAGTATAAAGGGAGTAAGCTGCGGGGGTGACTTGGCTGTGGTTGGGACCAAAGCCTATATGAAAATATTTGGCGGAGATACAATGGCGGGCGGTGGATTTGGGGCATCGTGTACGCCTAGCTATGGTGGGGTTTATGCTTGGGCGCGCACTGATGGTAGCGGTTACGCCGGCGCCTCTTCTCAGTTGACCGTGTCGTCTTTGTTGGAAGTCAACCAACTTTATTCGGCCTCTAACAGGGGTGGAGGTAACACGCGTGCGCCAAGAGGGCTGACGTTTGCCAATGATAGTGGCACAACTTGGGGAGGTAACTACGGTGCCGCCAAATGTATTACGGATTATTATACTGCAACTAGAGATGCCACATTGAACAGGAGCAACTGGAATGGCCAGAATTTTAATCCATATACAGGCGCCGGACGTATCCAGTACACCAATATAACAAGTGGTGCTTCAAGCGGTGTAATCGGGGCATCAGGAGATCTAAGCGTGCCTGCTGATACGCAAGTGGCTGTGTATTACACGGGTGATGTTCGTATTCGTAGCAACATTAGATTTGATACTGGATTCTCTACCTGGGCAAGTGCACCTAATTTTGTGCTGGTAGTGTTAGGGGATATCTACATAGACGAAAGTGTAGTGCGTTTAGATGGCCAATACATATCACAAGGCGGCACCATCTACACCTGCTCAAATGCTTCCGGAGGCGGTACTACCTACAATTCATCTCAGGTATACAATAATTGCCAGAACCAACTTAGTGTTAATGGTAGCCTAGTTGGTAATAATATCCGTTGGTTGCGCTTAAGAGGATCATTAAATGATGCCAACTTCCAAGAAGTGCCTGATTTTGATACTGGAGCTGGCACACCAGCTGGCGAAATCATAAACTACACACCGCATATGTGGCTGGCACCAAGTCCGCTCAAGATTCCTGGCGCTGCTGACGGCAATGCGCCAACCAATACCATAGACAAATATCAGGCAATCAAGGAAATGCCGCCAATATATTAGGTAATAATAATGCAAAATATATATTTCATAAAAAAGTACTTGTCTCATCGAGCTTATGCTATAATCGGATTAATTATGAAACGCTTTAGCTTTAGCTTATGAAATAAGACAAAACTAAGGTTTTAATAGGGTGGCAACAGTGATAACAATACAAACAAAACAAAATCAGGCGGGGTTCTAAATATGGGCCTATTGAGCGGAGTTTCTAATTTTTTTGGGCTGGATATAGGCACTACTGCTATCAGAGTGGTTCAGCTTAGAGGTAGCGGGTCCACTAAAGCATTGGTTAAGTACGGCTATGTACCTATAGAAAGTACAGTGGCTTTATCTGATGCCAAAGCCGACCAGATGAAAGTAGTTCAAGCTGTAAGCGATTTGATTACGCAGGCAAGTATATCGGCCAGAGATGTAGCAGTTGGTCTGCCGTCCAACAAAGTGTTTACAACAATAGTTGACATGGATAAGCTACCACCGTCGGAGCTAGAAAAGACTCTGATGTATCAAGCAGATTCATTAATTCCGACTCCAGTCAGCGAAAGCAAAATCGATTGGGCGCTTTTGGGTGATTCACCCAAGGAGCCAGGCAAGGTAGAAGTTCTATTAAGTAGTGTTCCAAATGATTTCGTAGAGACACGACTGGATATGCTCGAATCAATCGGACTGAATGTAATTGCTTTTGAACCGGAAAACTTGGCTATAGCCCGAGCTTTAGTAGCACCAGAGGCAGTGGCACCCATAATGGTTATTGATATCGGCAGCAAAACTACAGATATAGTTATCACCATGAACGGTGCACCAAGGCTAACGCGCTCATTGCCTACTGGTACTGACGCAATTGTTCGTTCGGCTCTACAGAATCTTAATATCGACGAAAAACAGGCGCAGCAGTTTGTATTTAAATTCGGTCTAGGCAAGGATAAGCTAGAAGGCCAGATCTACAACGCAATTATTGGTACGGTTGATTTGTTGGTAAATGATATCGACAAATCTATTAAGTTCTTCTTAACTCGATATCCAAATACCCAAATTGAGCGAATTATAGTTACCGGCGGAGCATCGGTATTGCCAGAATTCCCATTGTACTTGGCTAATAAGTTTGGCCTTAATGTAGAGATTGGCAACGCTTGGCGTAATGTAGCTTTCCCAGCCGATAGGCAAAACGAATTACTCGGTGTTTCAAACCATTTCGGCGTTGCTGCGGGACTTGCCGGGAGGGATGAATAAGATGGTCCAGTTTAACTTATTACCTGACATCAAGGTTGAGTATATTAAGACACTTCGTCTCAAGCGCACGGTAATGATCGTGGCTGTATTGTCGGTAGCAGCCGCAATTGGGTTGATGCTACTTATGTTATCGCTAAAAGTTTTGCAGACGGGGCATCTTAAACGTCTTGATAATGACATCAGTCAACTTAAGACTGAGCTAGAAAGCACAGAAGACTTAACCAAAATTTTAAGCGTTCAGAATCAATTAAATGCATTACCGACACTTTATAATGGTAGGCCGGCGATAGAGCGAATGCCGGGATATGTTGATCAGGTGACACCTACAGGCATCGGCATCACTCAGATGACAGTTGATTATTCACTAAGCAGTGTAGAAATAGTCGGAGATGCCGATACGCTCAAGACTTTGAATAGCTATGTAGACACTATTAGGTATACAACCTATGAAGATACTACCGATCCAGCCCAGGTGGTAGAAGGCCAGCCAGCCAGGAGTGCATTTGGCACAATTAACTTGGTAGAGTTTGGCCGTGACAGCGAAAAGGCTACATTTACGTTAACATTTAGCTTTGATCCAATAATCTTTGATGTTACACGGAAGATTACTCTGGCAGTACCATCATTAGTAACGACTCGCGCTGATGTGCCAAGTCCAGACTTATTCAATGGAACAGTAAAAACTGATACTACCACAGGAACAGGGGCACTATAATGGCAACCAAAGACAAGAACACTAAGAAAGCAAAAGTAGATAGCGGCAAAACTGTGATATTTGCAGTCGTAACCATAGCCTCAATTTTAGTTGTAGGATTAATGATGGTAAGCAAGGGACTATGGTCACAGGCAAGCTACATGGGACGGGTGGCAGACAAAAAAGAAATGGCTGTCCAGCAGCTAGAGGCAAATAAGTCTGCTATTGACGCACTCAAAGCTTCTTACTTGACGTTTGTTTCTCAAAATCCCAACTTACTGGGCGGAAACTTGGATAATGATAGTGATAGGGACGGCACAAATGCCACATTGGTGCTTGATGCGTTGCCAAGCAAGTATGATTTTCCGGCGGTAGCTTCAAGCTTGGAAAAATTATTGTTTGGATATGAAATTAATTCAGTTAGTGGAGCTGCGACGCAAGTTGTAGCTGCTGCTGCGCCAGCACCTGCAACCACAGACACAACAGCCGCTGCGGGCACGCCAGTAGCTGTTGCGCCAGTAGTACCAGTAGGGCCTGTAGAGATTCCATTCTCGTTTGAAGTTACTACTGACTACGCTGGTTTCAGAAAGCTGATAGACTCATTTAAGCGTTCTATCAGACCATTCCATATTACTAAGGTTGAGCTTAACGGTACTAACGCCGAGCTGGATGTTATGGTTGAGGGAAAAACCTACTATCAACAAGAGGGTGGACTTAAAATTGTTAGCGAGGACGTAAAATGAAAAAACAAGACCTCATTATAATAGGTGTTATTGTATTGTTTTCGGGTATATTCTCTTATTTCATAAGCAGTAAATTCATTACTCCAAATAATGTCGTAATGAAAGCCGAGAATGTAACGGTAATTGACCCTAGCTTCCCATTGCCAGATAGCACTGTATTTAACGACAAAGCTGTAAATCCGACTGTTAAAATTAAAATTGCCCCGGGTAAAAACGATAAGCCATTCGCGAACGAATCGCAGTAAGGTGAATCGCGCATGAGCGTACTATCCGCGACAACGCAAAAGCAGGTCGAGGAACATCTTGTTAAAGCTGGCTTAATTACTTCTGAAAAAATTGCCGAGCTTCATATTAAGGCCGAAAATGAATTCATTCCTTTGTTTTCTCTATTTATCAGTGAGGGCGGTGTAAACGGCGAAGATATCACCAAGACAATCGCCAAAGTTACTAAAGTTCCATATGTCAATTTGTCTAACGCACCCATCGAACAAGAAACCCTGGAATTACTGCCCCAAGACATTGCAGAGCGCTATATGGCTGTGCCACTGGGTGAGATGCAACATCGACTGGTAGTTGCAATGCTTGATGCCGATAACGTCCAGGCAGTGGATTTTTTGAGCAATAAAATTGGCCGTCCACTTAAGGTTTATGCCGCCAGCGAAGAAGGAATTCGCAGCGTCCTAGCACGTTACAAAGCCAATATTGGCTCGGGTATGGATAATGCATTCGGTGACCAAGAGGATATAGAAAATCTGGTGGTTGATCATGCCAAAGACAAAGAGATTGGTACGATTGCCCAAGATTCACCAGTTAGTAAAATCCTAACATCAATATTAGATTATGCCGCTACTCACAGGGCCAGTGATATCCATATGGAACCGACAGAACATGATTTCAAAATTCGTTGTCGGATCGATGGAATCTTACGCGAGGTCATGAAATTGCCAAAAGCCAGCGAGCCGCCGATTGTGTCACGTATCAAAATATTATCCAATCTTAAGATCGATGAACACCGTATACCGCAGGATGGCCAGTTTACTGTTAGGGTGGCAAACAAAGCGATTGACCTGCGTATCGCTATTGCGCCAGTGGTGTGGGGAGAACAAGTGGTCATTCGTTTGTTGGACAAATCCGGTACCAGCTTCAAGCTAGAAGATATGGGTTACCGTGGTCGAGCTCTCAGGTCTATCAGAAACGGTATCAAAAACCCTAATGGTATGATTTTGACCTCTGGTCCAACTGGTTCAGGTAAGTCCACTTCGTTATACGCGCTAATTCAAGAAATCAAGGACGAAAGCATCAATATCGTTACTTTAGAGGATCCAGTCGAATACAAAATGAGCGGTATTAACCAAATACAAATCAATAATGATGTTGGTCTAACGTTTGCTAGCGGTTTGCGATCAATACTTCGTCAAGACCCTAATGTTGTGATGGTTGGAGAAATTCGTGATGCCGAAACCGCCACATTGGCGGTACAGGCGGCACTTACCGGACACCTTGTGCTTAGTACATTGCACACCAACTCAGCCGCCGGCATCTTGCCGCGTTTATTGGATATGGGTATCGAGCCGTTTTTGATAGCTAGCACGGTAAGAACCGTCATCGGTCAGCGGTTGGTCAGAAAATTGCACGAGCCAGAGCCATATCAGTCAGACACTAGCGAAACTGAGGTTATAAAAAAGCAAATTGGACAACTTTTACCCAAGAAAGATCCTGAAGTAAAAGCCGCTATGGAAGATTTGGGCTATGAGACCTTGCCACTGGCCGACCAAAAAGCTTATACTTTGTACAAGGGCAAAGAATCTGCTGATTCGCCGAACGGTTATAAGGGGCGGGTTGGCTTGTACGAAGTCTTTGAAGTCACAGAATCAATCCAGGAATTGATTATGAAACGGGCTTCTAGCGCCGAGATTCAAAAAGCAGCCCAGGCTGAAGGTATGATAACCATGCAGCAAGACGGGTATTTAAAGGCACTAGCCGGTAGCACTTCATTGCAGGAAATCTCAAGAGTAGCATCAGAAGACACGGCATAAGGGGGATTAATAGGATGATACAAAAATTTATAATCAAAAAGGAGAGCAACTAAATGGCCGCTTCCGGACAGCCACGTATCGAGCTATTGCTCGAAGAAGTTATCAAGAAAAAAGCATCAGACTTGCACTTGCAGGTTGGACTGCCGCCGATGTTACGCGTAGACGGCTCTTTGACGCCTGTAACCGGTTCGGATACATTAAGCGAAGAATCTGTTGAGGCTTTAATATTTTCGATTTTGGACGAAGACCAGAAGCAGATATTGCTCAAGGACAAAGAATTCGACTTTAGCTTTGCATTTGGCGATCTTGGCCGGTTTCGTGTAAACGCATTTCACGAACGCGGTAATCTGGCAGCGGCTTTGCGTCTTATTCCTAATGAGCTTTTGACGGTAGAACAATTAGGTTTGCCGCCAGTGGTTAGCAAATTTACTGAATATCCACGTGGTTTGGTATTGGTTACGGGTCCAACTGGTTCGGGTAAGTCAACGACGCTGGCCGCTATGATTCACAAGATCAATGCCGAGCGGGCAAGTCATATCGTTACTATCGAAGATCCAATAGAGTTTACGCATAAGAGTAACCGGTCTGTTATTGTGCAACGTGAAGTTCACTATGACACTTTTAGTTTTAGCGCCGCCTTGCGTAGCAGTTTGCGCCAAGATCCAGACGTAGTCTTAATTGGTGAGATGCGTGACCTAGAAACTATTGCTGCTGCAATCACCATCGCCGAAACTGGTCACTTAGTTTTTGCGACTCTGCACACCAACTCGGCAGCTCAGAGTATAGATCGTATGATTGACGTCTTTCCGCCACACCAGCAGCCTCAGATTAGGGCACAGTTGAGTAATATCTTGATGGCGATTTGTTCACAGCGCTTGATTCCGTCTATCGGCGGCGGTCGCGTGGCAGCAGCAGAAATTATGATAGCTACACCGGCAGTCCGTAACATTATCCGCGAAGGCAAGAGTCATCAACTTGATGCAGTAATTCAAACAGGTGCAGAATTCGGTATGCAGAGCATGGATAAGACCTTGGTTAACTTAATTCACTCTGGAACAATTAGCTACGACGAAGCTCGTAACTATGCGATTGATCTAGATGAACTAGATAGGTTGATGAGATCCTAAGATGTTAAGTTATACCTATGTTGCGCGTAACAGCCAAACCGGCCAAAAAGTAAAAGCCGAAGTTCAAGCCGATTCTGAAGCCTCGGCCGCCAAATTAATTCGGGCCCAAGGTTTGTCACCTCTAGAGATCAAGCTCAATCAAGAGGGCGCCGGCAACATAATAAACAAATTAAAGAACCGCATTAAGGCCAAAGATCGGATTTTGTTTGCTAGGCAATTATCGACGCTTATTAATGCCGGTATGCCATTAGTGCAGTCACTGCGTAGTGTGTTTGACCAGACTCAAAGCAAGCCGCTCAAAGTTGTTATTAGCCAGGTGATTAACGATATCGAAGCCGGTACTTCGTTCTCGGTAGCACTTGCGCGGCACCCTCGTGTATTTAATCAGATATTTGTTAGTTTGATCTCTGCTGGTGAAGCTTCCGGAACTCTGGATATGGCACTAGAGAGAATCGCTTTTCAGCAGGAAAAAGACGCCGAAATTTTGGCCAAAGTCAGGGGTGCGCTTGCTTATCCAGTTATTGTCGTATTCGTTATGATATTGGTAGTCGGTTTTATGGTAGTAAAAGTTTTGCCTCAAGTCGAGAATATTTATTCTGAGATGAAGGGTGCAACACTTCCAATAACCACCAAGCTTTTGTTAGCGTTATCTCACTTTATTATTGATTTTTGGTGGGCAGTGATTATTGCATTGGTAATAATTATGTTCTTTACCACCAAGTGGGCCAGAACAGGCCCAGGTAAGCTGGTTGTAGATAGGGTTAAGATGAAAGCCTGGCCGCTTGGTCCGTTGTTTATGAAACTTTATATGGCTAGATTTGCTCGTACTGCAACTACGCTTGTATCCAGCGGTGTACCGCTATTACAAGTACTCGATATCACGGCCAAGTCTATCAATAACGTTCATGTTGAGGCGTCGCTTAATAAGGCAATTGATAAGGTGAAGGGTGGTAAGGCTTTATCTGTAGCAATAGAGAACGATCCCAACTTTTTGGTTCTTGTGCCAAACATGTTAAGAATTGGTGAGCAATCTGGTCAAATCGAACAGATGCTAGAAAAAATTGCCGATTATTACGAAAAAGAAGTAGATCAACAGATCAAAACCATCTCTACTATCATAGAGCCTGTCATGATGATACTGCTTGGAATTATCGCGTTTGTGCTGGTTAGTGCGATATTGCTACCAATCTACGGTTTAGCCAACCAAACAGGCTTGGGTGGCTAACGAATTTGGGGATAAGTAGCTTTAAAAAGCTTGTGTTTTAACTAGGGTAACTGTATTATCAGTCTATAAAAGAAATAACATGCACTAGTCAAAGGGGGCATTTGCATTATGTTAAGTAGAATTAAAAATAACAACAAAGGTTTTACGATCATCGAAGTCTTGATCGTGCTAGCTATCGCTGGTTTGATCATGCTGATTGTGTTCTTGGCAGTACCTGCCTTGCAGCGTAAC
>JALYQY010000067.1 GCA_030855585.1 bacterium
CTATTGGATTGTCGCTAAAAAACGCCGACATGCGCTCGCGCATATTTGCGGTCTTAGGTATGCTGTTAGTTTTTCGAGTTTTAGCCCATATTCCTATCCCACTTAGCGATCCTCAGACCCTTAAACAAGTCCTAGAAAACGCTTTTAACGCTTCACAATCTTCTCAACTTGTAAGCTTCATTAACGTCCTATCCGGTGGAGCTTTAGCCAATTTCTCAATCATGCTAGTTGGTATGGGTCCATACATCAACGCCAGTATCATCATGCAACTTCTAACTAAGGCGATCCCAAGACTTGAAGCCCTAAACAAAGAAGGCGAATTTGGTCGTAAAAAAATCAACCAATACACCCGCATGCTAGCTTTTCCATTAGCGATTGTTCAGTCTATCGGAATGATTTTCCTAGTTCGCCAAGTAGCTCAGAGCTTTTCGGGCTTAGGCGATATCACTGCCGGCAGTAGCGTATGGCAATGGGTTTTGATGGTTGGCGCCCTCACAGGCGGCGCTATGATACTCATGTGGCTGGGTGAACTTATCACTGAAAGAGGCGTGGGCAATGGTATAAGTCTTATTATTACCATAGGTATCGTAAGCTCGCTACCTAGTACTATTAATGATCTTGTACGCAGCGTATATGACCCAGAGAATCCTATGTTTTTGCTTGGCAAGCAGTTACCGTTTAACAGAACAGCTGCATTTTATGTACTGGGTATCGGAGCGATCGTACTGTTTACGACCTGGATAGTAGTCAAAATCAATGAAGCATCGCGCAATATAACAATCAATTATGCTAAGCGGGTCCAGGGCTCGAGAGCTTACGGAGGCGTGACCACTAGGCTGCCAATCAAATTAATAACCGCAGGTGTTATCCCAATCATTTTTGCAGTTGCTTTTCTAAGTATCCCAAGTTATGCCGGCCAAGTATTTACATCTTCTGATAGCGCCAGGCTGCAAGAATGGGGTGCCAAATTTACATTGTGGTTTCAAAACCCTTCTGCTCAGACCTTTGCCGTAGGTGGCTGGGAGCCCTATATCTATCCAATAACCTATTTTGTTCTAGTAGTAATGTTTACCTACTTTTACACTGGCGTAACTTTTAATAGCAAAGAGATTGCTGAAAACCTACAAAAACAAGGTGGATTTATAAGCAACGTAAGAGCAGGACTTCAAACAGAGAAATACCTTGCCAAGGTTGTTAACAGGCTTACATTGTTCGGATCACTTGCTCTAGGTATGTTAGCCTTGGCCCCGATTATCGTCCAGATTTTTATTCCTACCAACATCGCTATTGGCGGTACAAGCATACTTATCCTAGTGTCTGTAGCGTTAGAAACCTTGAGGTCGGTAGAATCCCGAGCCTTAATGGTTACATATGATCAATATTCGGAGCCGACTTTCTTTGGCGATGATGATGAATCTAGTGACCAAAACACAAAAAAACGCCGCTTGCGTTTGCCTCGTAGAACCCGCAAATCTTCAACAGATACGGTTTAATTTAAAAACACTTTACAAATCGTTGTAGTTACTGCTATAATAACTTACTGATATTTATGGTCAAAAACAAGGAAGTCATAGAACTATCTGGGACGATCGTCGAGACACTGCCCGGAACCCAGTTCCGAGTCGAACTTGAGAATGGCCATCAAATTATCGCCCATGTTGCAGGCAAAATGCGCAAGCACTTTATCCGCATCGTGCCTGGTGACAGCGTCACCGTGGAGTTAACGCCATACGACCTTACCAAAGGACGTATCACTTACCGCCAAGGCTAAATACTTTAACGGCCTTTACAAAACGATACATAGAATTCGGCAGCTGCCGGAGTAGATGCATCATTCTGCAAAGCGCCAATAAGGTACAACAACATTATAAATATTAAGCAGTGTGTCATTCCCCAATAGAAAGGAGATTGATCCGTATGAAAGTACGTGCGAGCGTGAAGAAGATCAGCCCCGACGACATTATTGTCCGTCGCAAAGGCCGTATTAGAGTTATAAACAAATTTAAGCCTAAGCATAAGCAAAGGCAGGGTTAATTATGGCTAGAATCGCAGGTGTAACAATACCTTCAGAAAAACAAATCGCTATAGCCTTAACCTACGTTTACGGCATAGGCTCCAAGCATGCCGCCGACATTTTGGCTAACGCAAAAGTTGACCCAATTGTCCGGGTTAAAAACCTTACTGATGACGAATTAACTCGTATTAGCGAAGTAATCGCATCCAAGTACACAGTAGAAGGTGAGCTACAACGTGTAGTCTCAGCCAACATTAAACGGCTTAAAGATATCAAGTCATACCGTGGAATGAGACATAATGCCAGCCTACCTTCCCGTGGACAACGAACTCGTACCAATGCACGAACTCGTCGTGGCAAAAAAGTAACAGTCGGTGGAACGGCTAAGAAAGTAGCAAGTAAGACTTAAGATTATGGCAGAAGATACTACTACAACACCTATCGCTACCCCCAAGCGAAAAAAAGTTAAGCGCAGTGTTCCATTTGGCCAAGTTCATATTATGGCAACATTTAACAATACGATTATTACCGTAACTGATAGCAAGGGCGGAGCTCTTACATTTTCTAGTGCCGGTGCTTGCGGATTCCGCGGTTCCAAAAAAGGCACAGCTTATGCAGCTCAAGTTGCGGCCGAAAAAGCCCTAACCGAAGCCAAGCAGTCATTCAGCCTTACCAAAGCCGATGTATATGTAAAAGGTATCGGCCTAGGACGTGATTCAGCAATCCGCGCTATGGCGATTGTCGGAATCGCATTAGAAACCTTATACGATGTAACAGGCATTCCACATGGTGGCGTACGGCCTAAGAAAGCACGTAGGGTATAGGAGTAATTATGAAAACATCTATTGTTAAACAATCCCGCCGCGAAGGTTATGCCTTGCACCCGAAAGCCCACAAAGCACTCGTCAAGCGCACTACACTTCCAGGCAAACAACCAGGCTATTCTGGTCGCAACAAGCCTAGCCAGTATTCGCTGCAACTACGCGAAAAGCAAAAGGTTAAGCGTCTCTATGGCTTGCTAGAAAAGCAATTTGCTAATTTGATGGCAGAAGCCAACCGCACTAGCGGTCAGTCGGGCCAGGTCCTGTTGAAATTTCTTGAACAAAGACTAGATAACGCTGTATATAGAGCTGGATTTGCCAACAGTCGGCCAGCCGCTCGCCAATTAGTAACACACGGTCACTTCATGCTAAACGACCGACGTGTTGATATACCAAGCATTCGTGTCAAAGCCGGCGATGTAATAAGCTTACGCCCTCACTCGGCCAATAACAGCTATTTCCAGAAGCTTGATGAAGTTAGTCCAGCAGGTGACATAAGTCTATCCTGGATGAAAGTTGATCGTAAAAAGCGATCCATCACGGTGACAAGCGAGCCGACCCGTGATGAAGCAGAACCAGAATTAAATGAACAATTAATCGTAGAATACTACTCGCGGTAGAAAAGGATTAAGGAAAGAATAAAATGTCCAAGCAAATTCATACACCAACCCTCAGCACTGTTGACGATCTGTCACCTAGCCACAGCACCTTTGTTGTCGAACCGTTGCATACCGGCTACGGAATGACCCTAGGAAACTCTATTCGCCGCGTCCTGCTTTCAAGCATATCCGGCGCTGCAATCACAGCATTTAAAATAGAGAGCGTTTCTCATGAGTTCACAGCCGTTCCTGGAGTCAAAGAAGACGTTGTAGACATCATGCAGAACCTAAAAGGCATCCGTTTCCGCCTGTATTCGTCTGAACCTCAGAGTCTTCGAATTAATAAAAAAGGCAAAGGCTCTATCTTAGCCAAAGATATAGAAGTTAACGCCGATGTTGAAATCGTAAATCCTAACCACGTAATTGCTACAATCGATGACGACAAAACTAATTTTGTAATGGATTTGATTGTTGAAACTGGCCGCGGATACCGTACTATCGACGAATCTGCTACCAAAAAGCCAAGTGACATGGTTGCACTAGATGCAATCTTCAGCCCAGTACTTCGAGTACGATATAAAGTTGAAAAAACCCGTGTCGGCCAAATGACAGATCTTGATAAACTAAGCGTATCAGTCGAAACCGACGGATCAATCACTCCACGTGACGCTTTTGAAGAAGCCAATGCAATCCTAGTAAACCAATACACCGCACTTGCTGGCCAAACCCGAGTCGAAGCACCAGCCCCATTAGTTGACGCAGGCATTAAAGAAGTCGAAGGCAACGATGAAGCACCAGCCCTAATGACTCCTATCGAAGATCTAAATCTTAGCGCTCGCACCACTAACGCTCTCATAAACAACGAAATTCACACCCTTAAAGATTTGTTTAGCTTAAGTGACGCCGAACTACGTGACCTCAAAGGTTTTGGTTCCAAAGCTTTAGACGAAGTCAAAGAAAAAATGGCGGAGTTGGAGCTTTAAGATGCACCGTCACGGATACAAAGGCCGCAAATTCGGCCGCGAAAGAGACCAGCGTGCAGCCCTAATAAAAGGTCTTGCTAGCTCAATGGTGCGCGATGAATCTATAGAAACCACTTTGCCTAAAGCCAAAGAACTCGTTCCTTACCTAGAAAAACTAATTACCAAAGCTAAAAAAGGTGACTTACATAACCGACGCCAAGTAGTAGCCGGACTTGATACAGTAGCCAATGCCCATAAATTAGTCGACGATATCGCTCCAAAGTTAAAGGGCCGTGTCAGCGGACATTTGCGTATAGAGCGCACTACGCTTCGCCGCGGTGATAACACACAGATGGCCCGTGTTAGCTTTGTTGATGATCTGAACAGCGCACCAGTTGCTAAAGCTGCAGTTGCTAAACCAAAGGTTGAAGCAGCCAAACCAACTACCAAAGCTACTCCAGCCAAGAAACCAGCAGCTCGCAAACCAGTTGCTAAGAAAGAGGCCAAATAAATGAAGACTTACTCCGCCAAACCAACTGATGTTATCCGCAAATGGTATGTTATTGATGCTTCAGAGGCACCTTTGGGCCGCATTTCTACAAAAGCCGCAACATTGTTAACTGGTAAAGAAAAGCCTATGTTTACTAAGCACATTGATTGTGGTGATTTTGTTGTCATCATCAATGCCGCTCAAACTGTTGTAACCGGGCAAAAAACAACCGACAAAATGTACTACCGCCACAGTAACTACCCAGGCGGCTTAACCGAACTTAGCTTCAATGAAGTTATGGCCAAAGATCCTACCAAACCGCTATTTGCCGCTATCCGTGGCATGTTGCCAGTCAACAAACTACGTGATGAACGACTCAAGCGTCTTAAGATCTATGCTGGACCAGAGCATAATCATGCCGCTCAGAAACCAGAAACTATTAGCGTTAAGAAAGAGAGCAAATAATGGCTAAAGATACATACTTTTACGCATTAGGTCGCCGAAAAGCCGCAACAGCTCGCGTACGCTTGCAGGGCGGTAAAGGCAACATTGTCATTAACGGCAAGCCAGCCGAAGAGTACTTGGCAGGTTCAACTTATCTGTTACAAGAACTTAATAAGCCGTTTACAACTGTCGAAAATGACAAATTTGATGTCTCCGTAGTAGTAAGTGGTGGTGGTTTTTCTGGCCAAGTAGATGCAATCCGATTAGGCATTGCCAAAACTTTGGCTGCTATGAACGAAGACCTCAAAGGTACACTCAAGCGAGCAGATCTTTTGTCACGTGATTCACGCGAAAAAGAACGAAAGAAATTCGGTCTCAAAAAAGCCCGCAAACAACGCCAGTTCACCAAGCGTTAAAGCAAATTCACATTAAAAAAAGCACCGTCAAAGGTGCTTTTTTTACTTACAATAGTGCATACATTTTTAAAGTTGTAATAGGTCGGAAGTGCGATTTGCACATTAACTATTCGTTCAAGGAAACGGCTGTCGTAGAAACTGAGTCAGTATTCTGATTAATCCAATATTCGACACGGTTAGCAGTAAATAAATATGCAGCAATAATAATGAGTGCTGCACTTGCAAAATTAAGAGTACGATACATAAATCTTTGCATAAAATTATAATCAGATAAATCATGCTGCAAATGGCCAAAACTACGGTGGACCTGAACTAATTTGAAGTATTTTATAAGAGCCAATGGAATAATAATCATCGTTTGAACAAAAGAGTAGAGGGGCAAAAGTAAGTATACCGGCTTCCAACCTTTACCATGGGTAAGTACCACAACGTACAGCCAAGAAAACAATATGGTAATTGGTAACAATATAGGCATATTAACAAATTCAATCCATCGGAGAGGGAATAATAAATATATTAAAAGTGAATTATAGAAGAGCATAAAGAAGTGATACCAACCAAAACTTGCAATGTTCGTGACATGATGACGTATACCGCCTGCAAACCATATAATTCGTTGATTAAACCACACCTTAAGCGTGTCAGGAACTTCAGTATAAAAAGTGAAATCTAGATGGCCAACATTGTAACCCATTATTTGACCTAGCTTACCTATTTCAATATCCCCCCCTGCGAAGAAATTAGAATGCCTGCTAAATATCCGATTGTAGACTTCGGCATAAGCTATACTGCAAGCTCCGGAAGTTAACCATGGATCCATGTTTCGGCCATCCATAGCAATGCGGTATTCAAATTCTTGCAACTGTTCGATTATCTTACTAGTGTTGCTTGCCTCGCATCTAAGTGATGCAACATTAAGTTTTGATTTAATAAAAGCACGAACAAGGTTGTTAACGTTTTGAGTAGCATAGGTGTCAGCGTCCATAAGTATAAGCGGTGTTTGGCCAGGAACCTTCAGTAACCCTGCATCAAGCACTCCACGGTAAATTGTGTAAGCATTTTTTAGTGGCCTTTCCTTTATGACGGGTAAATCGGCACATACATAACTGAAACCATATTTCTTACAAACGGTGTGGAGTGCTGTATAAAATTCATTGGTTTCGAACTTAGAGGTACATATCACCACTTTATTAGAGTATTTTTTGAGAAACTGTATATTTTTTAAATAACTAATATCTCCGTAAACAGTAGGCAAAATTAGATAATGCGGAATCTTAGAATAACTTGTTACAACTTTTGGCTGCCGATTTTTTTTAATAATAAGGCGCGGCAAAAAATCGATCAACGCGACGATGCCAACAGCAGCAAGTAAAAATAAAGTAATTTGGTTCATAAAAAAGAATTGAGGGCATTAAATATACCCTCTTTAGTCCTTTTAGTCTTACGACTAATTATTTTGTAGCGCGGGTAATAAGGCCAACTGCAATTATGATAATTGCACCGACAATAAGACCGACGACTACTGGGCTACCAGTGTTTGCTAGAGCTGATACAGCACCGCCGGTTGCACCGCCGACTGTTCCAACACCTAGAACTTGTCCATCTACACTCATTTATTTATCTCCTTAAATTTTGAGTCCGATTAATAATTATACACTATTTTGTTATTTTTTGCTAGTACATTTTTTATTATATTTTCCAAGCCTTTATAACAGAGTGGGCCAGTTTTCTTTAGATAAGTTTTATTTCTTAGATTTTTGTATTTTTACTTATAGGAGTATAGTTATTAACAATTAATCTTTTACCATGCCTACACTAGAATATCTACGGCTTCCGAATAATACTGTAGAATCCGATCCTACGGATATACAGTTTGAAATTGTTGAGCCTGTAATTGTACCAAAGCCAGAGGACATTCCTGGTGATCATATTGCTTATAACCCTTCGAGTATCTGGACAATCCCCGAAGGTCAGCATGGAGCTGGACTAGATATCGTATACCTGCGTGTTGAGCCTGACCGATCTAATTCTGGAACATCGCACTTAGGAAAATCATATTCACGACCATATATTATTGATTTAAACAGTCATAGACCTAACTTATCGCCATTTGATGGCGCTATGACAATTCCTGGTGAAGATCCTTCTTTAACCCGTATCAACAGGCTTGATAGTGAAGGAAATGTGGAGGAGGTATGGTTGCTCGGCGTTGTCGACGCCCAGCCTTATGACGACCAGCCAGACAGAGTAAAATCACTAAAAACCCTATTCTATGCTGGCGCCTCATTAGATAAACTCCAGCACGTTGCTGACGGTCCAGAAGGCATGAAAGACATAAGGATTGGCAAAGCTGGTGACAAGACTTATAGCACAGCACTACATGTATATGGCCGGCCGCAGCCTCAAAGTTTCAGCGGTAACATTACTCATAGAATCATACCGGGGTTAGAGTATTTAAATGCAAAAACAATTGCTTCAGCGCCTTTTATTGATGAAGAGTTGCTTAAAGTGGGTAGTGGAGTTTGGGGCGGAGTAAACGATGTGATCCGAGTGGATGACAGAGTTAATTTATTGCCCGCTCACCGCGCTTGGCGACCTGATGATAATGGTAGGCCTATCGTTAATCCGAATTTGGAAAGTAAAAACCGTCACTATGAAGCGGTGTTATACGAACATGATGTTATCGAAAATACAATACGCGAAATTGGTGTTCTTGCGACTGCAAATAAATTCCCTGTAGGTAGAGTTAAGGCAGATGCAGCGGTAAATCTTTACGATGTTGTCTTTACAGGAGGTGGTTACAATGGTAGTTTGGAATATTTAACATATGGTGTTTATGACGGCGAGATGGCCATGAGTAAAGTAGTAAGATCGATAGACGAAGAAAAAGTTGCCTGAGTACTGTTTAAGTAAAACCAAAACTCAAGTTAATAACTATAATCTACTATCTAGTTGCTATCAAATGTCTGGTATATAATTAACCATTAGGATGAATAAATTAATGCCGCTTCGTGAAACAGATTACTGGCTAATGCCTATTTCTATTATTGGCACTATCTTAATCGCAAGCACTTTGTTTGCAGGCGCTTTGTCATTACAAATTTACAGTTTAATTCCAGGTTTATTAGTGTTGCTATTTGGTTTTTATATAATTAAAAAACACTACTCATTAAGGGCTGGCATTAAATACTTTATTTTATTTATGATTGTTAGCTTATTACTGGCGTGGGTCGCGTACGTATTGACAAACTAACTACCTGCGAGTAACCTAACCCTTATGAGCCAAATGTTACAAAATATTTATGCATGGATTACACCCCGAGAACTTGCGGTTGTACCAGTACGTATCAAAAAATAATTAGATACTTTTCGACAACACAACCGCCAACAAAAGGCGGTTTTTTATTTTTAAAGGAGTAAATTATCATGAGCAACAAAAATTTAAACATAGATACAGATCCAGTTGCGGCATTGCTGATACTTGAAGAGTTAAATCAACAAGCCAAGCAAGTAAGACAGCGACAAACGGCTCAAGCAGCCGGTAATTTGGGTCTTGCGACACTAGTGGGCTCAGTTGATGTAGTAGGTACTACCCAATTTACGGTAGATATTTAAAAAGGTATAATGTAGTTAATGAGCAAAGAGGTTATCTTAACAGGTATCAGAGCCAATAACGACCTTACTATTGGTAATTATTTTGGTGCAATCATGCCAATTATCGACATGGCCAAGAATAGATCTGAAGAATTTCAGATAAATTTATTTGTACCAGATTTGCATAGTTTTACTACACCAACCGATTTATCTCAACTTCAATCAGCCGTAACGAACAATCTACGTATTTTTGTAGCAGCTGGTTTACCACTAGATAATCCCGATATTCATATCTACCGTCAGAGTTACGTACCGGCTCACAGCGAATTAGCATGGATACTTAGTTGCTTTACTGGTTTTGGTGAAATGAGCCGCATGACCCAATTTAAGGACAAAAGTTCCAAGCTGACTGATGACCGCGTAAGTATGGGATTATTTAACTATCCCATCCTGATGGCCTCAGATATTCTACTATATGGTTCATCCTATGTCCCCGTAGGAGAAGACCAAACCCAGCACCTGGAATTTACACGCGATATTGCCGAACGTATGAACGCTATGGCTCAGAAGTATGGACATGAAGAATTGTTTACTGTTCCTAAGCCTGTCAAAGACCAGCACGAGTTTTTTGGCAAAGATCAGGGTCTGCGAATCAAAGACTTACAAGATCCTGGCCGGAAGATGAGCAAAAGTGACGAGGTAGGCAAGGGCGTCATATACCTAAACGACAAGCCCGAACTTGCTGCTCAAAAAATCATGTCGGCGACAACCGATTCTGTAGGAATTATAAATTTTGACGCCACTACTCAGCCTGGGATTACAAACTTGCTTCAAATCCAGGCCTTAATAACAGGCAATAGCCAAGAAAATATCAATAAAGAATGGTCTGGCAAAACCAGTTATGGTGATCTCAAAAAAGCCGTAGCCGAATCTATAAGTTATTTTCTAACAGATCTGCAATCCAAACTTTCGCAGATTGATAATCAGTCAGTTCAAGCCAAACTTGAATTTTCTGAAGCAACAATGCGCAATCAGGCAGACGCCACACTACTAAAGGTCCAAAAAGCTATTGGATTAAGGGCTCAGTAGTCATAATATGGCTCTCTTCACAGTCAGGGTAAATCAAGAATTAATTGGCAAAAGAACTGACAAATTATTGGCCGAGCAATTGCCGCAATTTCCGCGGGCAGCACTTGCCAAATTATTCGACAAAGACTTGGTGTGGCTAAATGACAATTTGACCAAACCCGGTATAAAAGTCAGATTAGGCGATAAGCTAAAAATAGACCTATCACCACTTGATATCAATATTGCCGACATTGATCTGCCGATTTTATATCAAGATGAGTACGTGCTAGTAATTGATAAGCCGGCTGGTGTAATTAGCCATGCTCGCGGTAAATATTTTGACGAACCATCAGTTGCATCCTTTGTAAGGCAAATTACTCATCAGAGTGGTGACAGGGCAGGGATAGTGCACCGGCTGGACCGAGCGACAAGTGGTGTGATGATATGCGCTAAGAATCAAGAGAGTCTAAGCTGGCTGCAGCAGCAATTTTCTAAGCGCAAAGTAGATAAAACCTACTTAGCCATAATCAGAGGCGAAATGCCTACACCAAGCGGCTTTATTGATATGCCTATTGATAGAAACCCTAATGTTCCTAAGATGTTTTATGTATCGCAATCCGGTAAGCAGGCAAAAACTCACTTTGAGACTAAGCAATTTATCGACAAATATAGTCTTTTGGAATTAAAACCCGAAACTGGACGTACTCACCAACTTCGCGTACATCTGCATGAACTCAAACATCCGATTGTCGGCGATGAGTTATATGGCGGCGAGCCGAGTTCTAGACTTATGTTACACGCCGAACGCATAGAAATCACATTGCCAAGTGGGAAGCTGGGAGTTTTTAGTTCACCTATACCGGAAGAATTTGGTAAAAAACTCAATGATAAGTAAGTTACTTTTGCACCACAAGGTTAGGTACAATCTCGAACAAGTACTAAGCCGCCAACCCCACGGACTGCTCTTGACTGGACCAGAGGGTAGCGGCAAGCAAACAGTTGTTAGATGTTTGGCTGCCGAAATCTTAGGCTTAACAACTGATAACCTGCTTAATTATCCTTACATATTTATTTTCGACCTAATTGAAAAAGCTATAAGTATTGAATCTATTAGAAATCTACAGCAGTTTCTAAAATTAAAAGTACCTGCAAAGACACAAAATATCCGACGTATAATTATCATCGACAATGCTGAACGCATGAAGAAAGAGGCTCAAAACGCGCTGCTAAAAACACTTGAGGAACCTCCCGAGGACACTATGATAATCATGTCAGTTAATCAATCCGAGCAACTACTGCCAACAATTACATCAAGAATGCATGAAATTGCCTTACTGCCTCTTGGTCTTGGTCAGGCAAATGATTATTTTACTAGTAGTGGCGCTTCTTCGGCATTAATATCCAGAGCCCATGCTTTGTCTCAGGGGCAAGCTGGTTTAATGTACGCGCTTGTAAATAACAAGCAGCATGAATTATCTGATTATGTAGATATTGCCAAAAGTCTTTTGGGGGCTACACAACCGAACAGGCTACTGCGAAGTGATGAACTCAGCAAAGACAAAACTCAGCTTAAGCAATTATTATTAGCATTTTCCCGCATAACTCATGCCGCTTTACAACAAGCCAGCCTAAATAATAACCGACCTGCAATCAGCAAATGGCTTAAGGCAGAGATTGCCGTGACCAATGCAGCCAATGTAATGAGTCATAATCCAAATACAAAATTACTATTAGACGACCTATTCTTAAATCTATGATGTATACTGTAAGTTATCTATGCTATCGCTAGCCTTAGTGTTTGGATTCGGAATTCTCGCGTATCGCAGCACGCGTATTCGCGATACGGAATTATCTGAGGTATCTCAGCGTATTAGCGACCGCCTAAGTAAGTTATGGGATATCGCCCATCAAGGTATGCGCGAAAACCGATTTTTGAGGGCCGAAAAAGCCTTACTGACAATTTTGAAAATCGACCAAAAAAACGCCGCCGCCTACAACCGACTTGGCATTCTGTACGCTAAGCAAAAAGAATACAAAGATGCGATAGATTGTTTTGAAATAGCCAGTTCAATTGAACCAAGCGCTTCTTCTTTGCACAACCTTGGCCTTATTTATTATGAAACCGAAAACTATGAAAAAGCCGGGCTGGCATTTGAGCAGGCGATCAAGCTAGAAGATACACTCGCTACCCGCCATATTGCCTATGCCAAAGTCCAAGAAAAACTTGGCAACGACAAAATGATGCTTATTGAACTAGAAAAAGCCGTTACGTTAGAGCCAAACCCAGAAACAATGGGGCTATTAATTAAGGCTTACGAGGCCAAGGAGCGCTTCAGCGAAGCTGATATCATCAAAGCCAAGCTTAACAAGCTCATCATGCCAGCAGGTAAACCACGGCGTGTTCTGCGCCCTCGCAAAGTCGTCGTTTAACTTTATACACTATGCCTTTGGAATTCCCATCTATCCATTGCTTCTCTAACAGCTTCTTCTCGCGTCTCTCCAATGCCCAAAGATGAGTTTGTTATAAGCATTGTAATTTCTAGATCGTAAGGTGTTGCCAATTGATATGCACCCAACAACACAGCATTTCCAACCCTAGCCATACGCTTATCTTTTCCTGAGAACCTTTCATATACAAACCAATCTCTTCTAATAGCGCGTCTGTAGAGTTGTAATAATATGTCGCTCCCATCCATATCTGGTGGATACATTGCCTCATGACCCTGATCATTCATAACGGAATATTATACCGTATTGAATATGTCTTTTCAGTAAGGTTGTTTAATAGGGGTGGATTTGGTAGAATACATCGGTATTGGTTTCCTAATTTTGCGAGAGGATTCGCAAAATTGTAGAGGAGCCGGCTTGGTGAGATAATCAGCAGTGCCGAGCAAACTTGTTTTGTCGGCACTGAGGTTATCGCACCATCACACGGTAACGTGCCACCTTAGCTCAGTTGGTTAGAGTGAGAACTGCCAGTGGCAGTTCGGAAACGAACCTTCTCTTGAAACTTGTTTTCTAAGACGAAGTTCGGGGGTCGCTGAAAGTGACTCTGTTTTGTAAACTTAGTACAGGCGGTATGAACTTTAAAAATATGTGTATCACGCCACCTTAGCTCAGTTGGTTAGAGCATCTGTTTTGTAAACAGAGGGTCGTCGGTTCGAATCCGACAGGTGGCTCCACAATACCCCACCGAACAGGTTCGGCGGGGACCCCATTTAAAAATGCAGCTAAGCCAAAATACCAAACCAGGCAACTAGATTGCCGTTTGGGATTTTGAGAGGAACCGGCTTGGTCGAGTTGCAAATTTTGCCAGGAAATTTATTTTACTGGCAAAACAGCAACACGACCATTACACGGTGACGAGCAGGGTTAGTGAAGCGGTCAAACACGACAGACTGTAAATCTGTTGGCATTCGCCTTCGTAGGTTCGAATCCTACACCCTGCACCAATTTAAACACCCGGCTTTGTGTCGGGTTTTTGAATTGGTTTTAAGTTTAGTGGATTCGAATCGATAGGCGTAGATGCCCAGTGGACATCTACGTTTTCCGTGCTTGGCCAAGCGAATGCTTAAGTACTTTACGAGTACCTAGATCGAATCCCACGTTAGCACCAAAATTAACTAAGAAGACAATTTTGGAATATAACATAAAGGCTTTCTATATTATCCCTGTTAATCTGCTATAATAACCGAGTTAATAGGCCGCGATAGCTCAGTGGTAGAGCACTTCCATGGTAAGGAAGGGGTCTTGGGTTCAAATCCCAATCGTGGCTCCATTCTCGTCTATACTTTTTAAAATTGAAGCTAAATAAACTGCTATCATTTGTAAAAGCTGGATATTGGTAATATAGTTGAATCATGAACTCCAGTAGATTCCGAAGGGGCATGATCTATACGGGAATGTCTGTTGCAGGACTTTGTTTGGGCAGCTCTGCCGAAGCCACAGAAGATGTACCTCAAATAACATCAGAGATAGATAGCGAAAATTTCTTAGAAAATTACAAAGAATTACTGTTAGGAGCGGCGGCAATATCAAGTTTAGTTGCTTACCTTTACTACGA
The DNA here is from genome assembly GCA_030855585.1 of bacterium. Classification (GTDB taxonomy): domain Bacteria; phylum Patescibacteriota; class Saccharimonadia; order Saccharimonadales; family JACDBH01; genus JALYQY01. The sequence continues at coordinate 14,472 of JALYQY010000067.1, forward strand.
TCATAAGAAGTTTGATCAAGAATTTGTACATGGCGATATTAACAGACCTGAAAAATCCTAGACAGCAACAATCAACAATTGACACTGTAATAGGAATAAGTTATACTTCATATAAGAAAAGGTTATATTTTTATGGCAAAAAAAGGTGACAAGCGAAAAATCGTCGGCTTAGTATCAGAACTAAGCGGTCATCGCACGTACTATACAACCAAAAATACCATGAATACACCCGATAAGTTACGCCTACGTAAGTACGACCCGGTAGCTCGAGCCCATGCATGGTACGAAGAAACCAAAAAGAATCTCGGTCGCAACACTGTTAATCCTAAAAAATAAATACCTCCAAGAGGCGGTATTTTTATAATCCTGCTAAATCCAGTGCAGTATTAACATATTCTGCGTGGCTCCAGATCAAAGGCGATACGCTAGCCTGTGTACCGTCAGTAGCATATACTTGCTCGCTTAAAACTCCACTAGCAGTTGCGCTGTTTTCTGCCCATTCCATAATCGCATGAGCACGCTTTATTTTATCGTTTTGTAAATAATACTGAGCAACCCACAATGTAGTATTTATCCAAGGATTTCCAAGGAATTTATCGTCGTTTCTCATATAATTATCGTGTTCGTATCTTGCTACGCCGCCAGCAGGGGCATCATCTAATAAGACTTGCTCTATGCGATTCATCGTCAAATGCACCATATCAAGAGCCGACTCGGGACCAAACATCATCATTCCATACATACTTGAGGCGTCCAGTGTTTCATCGAATTCTATTTTGCCATTTGCCTGCAACATTAAGCCTTTCCTGAATGATTGTGTTTGAGCATTAAACAACTGCGGTATCGAGTTCTCTATTCTTTTAGCAGCCTCTTTCCATGCTAACGCATCGTCTGGATGATCAAATAATTCAGCAAATCTCGCCGCTCCGATCAAAGCCCCATAGACTGTAGCAGTGGTATAAGTACTGGTTAAAAACTTTTCTTCCCACAAGTCATAGCTGGCGTGCGGCAAATTGGTTTTTTCATCAATATATGAAGCCAAAAAATATGCCGTGGGTTTTATGAAAGTACCGTATAGTTGTTCAACAAATGAAGAATCTCGAGTCACTTTAAGATATTCACCCATCATAATAAGTACAATTGCCGTCTCGTCCTCCTGTATAGCCAGTTCGTGCCGATTATTATGGATTGTTGGATGCCAAGTGCTACCAATTGATCTATCCGGCAGATACTTATGCAGCATATAGCCGTCTTCGTGCATAATATCTCGGCAAAACTCAAAAAAATTACGAATTTCCTCAGTGTATCCAACCCTTAATAGCGGCCATAAACTTAAAGCACCGTCACGTGGCCAACAATAACCGTAATAATCACGTCCGTAATTAAATATACTAGAATCGCCCGAAGCTAAAACGCTGCCGCGACGATCAATATGTGCTTTTATGACTAGTAATGACTTGCGAGTCATGGCCTGGTACTGTTCATCGATCTGACGTATGCTTGATTCTGCCGTGTCCATCCATTGACGCCACCATCGTCTAGTATCGCGTAATCTTGTGGCTAGACCGTGCTTGCGGATTGTATCATGAATAATTTGGGCATCGTGCTGTGAGCTTGCTGCAGCCACCCAATAGTCCACAGTTTTAGCTTGTTTAGCTGGTACCAAAAACCTTAGTCTAATTACCGAATCAACGCCACCATGCTCGACTGGATTATTCGATAGTTCACCGTCTTCTGCATCACGGTAAGTACCTTCTTTACCCTCAATACCGCAGTTTCCTACGGCATATTGATCAAAAGGTATGCCGTCAGATGTTTCTCCATAAATAATCAAACTGGTTCTACCTTTGTAATCTAGCAAATACTGGCCGTCGGCTTCATAAAGGGCAGTGTCGGCCCGACCATCTGCCGAAATCTGATAAACCTGATGCATGAATATTCTTATGTCTCTGTTTTCATTGGCACGATTTATTACCTTGATGTGTCGACCGAATGCATTTAGCTCATAGTCTACAAAATCTTGCAGGTGCAGCTCTACACCTAGATCAGTGTTGCGCATTATAACTTTGCTTATCAGGGCTTCGTCCTCAAAATCAACAGACATTTTCCAGGTTCCATCGTTTACCCAAGAAAATTTACCTTCTACCCAAATGCCAATTTTGTGACGCTCTGACCTTGTCGTCGTCAGATTATCTAGTCCGACATAAGGATAATAAAAATCGTGCACCAAGCCGTGTTTATTAAGGCCTACAAACATCCGCCCATTACTTAGTACGACCGGCCTACCCATATTTAGTGACTCCTCGTCACTACAATCATACTTCGACGCCTTTTAGGCTTAATCTATAGCTAACATCATGCCAAGCGTTCATAAAATTAATAAATGCTTCATAGGGCGATTCATATGGACTAAAATATGCATGAACATCACCGTCGCTAAACCACTTGGTACACATATAATAAAAGTGGTCGCTGGTAGTTAATTTGCGCCAATCATCGATAAGTTGCTCGTCCTCAGTCTGTAAAACTTTGTCTTCTACTTGATAAAGTGCATCTATAGCTTGATGTTGCATCCTGTTACCAAGCCATGCCGTAAGATCACGCTCGCTATCTGCCCATGTGACAGTCTGTGGCATATCAACCCGATCTACCGGCTGATTGGCATCAATCACTTCACTAACAGTCATAAACGTACGTTCTTTATCTTTAAGCCACTCGGCAGGCAAATGCCATAGGAAATCGAAAATACCGGTGTCTTCCCATTGGTGCTCACCAAATGTTTCGTAATCCATAAACAGATTAAAATTAGTTGATTCATTGGATTCTGACAACCAATGAGCGTAAGTCTCGGCAGTAAGCGGCGTGTTAGTTCTTGAACTATCTCCAAACCTAAAGGCTATATCATCGCTAAGTTTGTAATTTTTCATAAGTAGACGAATAGACTCGGTTTTGACAGGCTGATAAACAAAATTAGGACTACGCCAACCTAATATCGGATCCCAGCCTTCTGCCAAAATACCTTTATAGCCAGCTTTGTCGGCCCAAACCGCCAAGTCGTTATTGTAAGCCAGTTCGGTGTTACGAAAAACTTTAGGAGTTTGGCCGAAAACTTCTTGAACTTTTTTGACCTGCATATCTACCTGGCGCTCAAATTCGGTTCTAGAATAAAAAAAGGCCAATGAGTGATAATAGGTTTCGGCCACAATTTCTACCCGACCCGTATCTGTTAAAGCCTTGAACGATTCCAGCACCTCTGGTGCCCAGCGCTCTAATTGCTCGATAATTGTGCCTGTAATAGACAGACTTAATTTGAACTCTGGGTGAGTATTTAGTAGATCAAGCAATATCCGATTAGTCGGTATGTAAGACTTCTCAGCAACTTTACGAATAACTTTTTCGTTGGATTCTGGAGCGTCGTATAAAGCGTCAAAATAATCATGCTTGTGGCCGGCATCAAAAATACTATAGTGCCTGATGCGATAAGGCTGATGAACGTGCAAATAAAGCACTATTGCTTTCATGCTGTAGCCCCCTCTAACACTTCCGCATGGTGCTGATAAGACTTCTTTAATTTATCCGCTGCTGGATGCCATGATAACTTCACATACTCATTATAAGCGGCTTCGTGCAATTCGTCGCGTAAACTATCATTTTGCACAACAGAAGTGATCTGATTGGCCATTTCGTTAATATCCCAAAAGTCGATTTTGAGGCAATTATTAAATACTTCTGCTACACCAGACTGTTTGGATATCAGAGAAGGAGTACCATAGCCAGCCGCTTCGAGTGGGGTTAAGCCAAACGGCTCTGATATAGATGGCATGACAAACAAATCGCCAACTGCAAAACTATCACGCCAGTTTTTGCCACGCTGAAAACCTGTAAATATTACATTTTTACTTATACCAAGCTCAGCAGCTTGTTCTATAAGCTCAAAATATTGCTCGCCGGATCCCACAATCAGAAACAATGTTTTTGGTGAACGTTCGATGACAAGTTTGGCTGCAGCCAGCAAGTTAGGCAGGCCTTTTTGTATCGTCAAACGGCCGATATTCACAACCACCCGATAGCCTTGTTCTTTCATTTTTAGTATATAACGATGTACGTTATCGTTGTCCAGCTCTTGAATCATGCCAATATCCATACTGTTATGGACAACTTCAATCTTGTCAGCTGGTATACCGTATTCCCGTACAATAGCGTCTTTTGTGAACTGGCTAACAGCTATTATTTTATCGGCCAACAAGAAACTAAGACCTTCGATTTCGCGTACTACAGGATTGCCACCCCCTTGTTGGCCAGAACGGTCTGATTCGATAGAGTGAACATGAAGTATTAGTGGCTTATTGCTAACTTGACGAGCTTTAAGGCCGGCTCGAAAGGTTAGCCAGTCATGGGCATGGATGACGTCAAATTCCATAAGTTTTACCATCTGCCCGACGGATGCTTCATAGACAGCTTGCTGGTCTTCCATGGTTAGCC
>JALYQY010000072.1 GCA_030855585.1 bacterium
TCCCAGAACTGTACTTGATCGCGGTTGATAATCATTTTATCTTCTGGTGCGTGCAGTTCACAACCGAGTTTAGACAGTACTGGGCTAACAGTAGCTTTATCTTTTTCGCCACTTTGTTGAGTCTGGAGGTAGTAAATATTGTCCATAGTAATATATTTACTGTTCAAATCACGGATTTTGCCAAAGTATACCTGACCGCCTTCTAAGAAAACCGCCTGGAAACGCTTGCCATCTACAAAGCTGCCTTCCGACTTAGAGCCCGTTGTAGCGATGTATGCAGTCAGTAGTGCTAACAAAAGACCTACAAGAACTAGCATCATTACGGTTAACTTTCCAAATGTAGTATCACGCAAACGCTTTTTGCTTGCTGCAGTAACGACCGGCTGGGGTGCCGTATGTAGGGGTGAGCCAGGATGTGAACCTTGGCTGCCACGGTTCATAAATTCCATAAACCTCTTCCAATAAGTATTAAATTGATTCTGGTTTAATAGTAACGCATATGCTTAGGTTAGAGCAATATTTAGAATCTTATATTTTTCCTACCCCTGTGGATTACTTATAATATTTTACTTCTTTGACCTCTGTAAAAAAAGACAATAGTTATCAAAACAGTAATCAATCTATTGACAAACAAAATAACAGGGGCGTATGGTAGGGGTACTATCAGTAATGTGAAGAGGGAGATTTAAGCAGATGGCTTACAAGCACACAAATTCAAAAGGTGTAACCTATTACCTGAACTCAAAGGCTGTTACTTTGCGCGGTGGCAAAGAACAAACAATCTACTACTTCAGCAAAGATCAGCGACCTGAAGCTACTGACTTGCCAAGTGGCATGGAAGTAAACGAGAACCCACGCAACGGCTTTCTAACAGTCAAACGCAAAGTCTAAGACTTTACAGTAACTAAGCACCCTCTTATTCGTTTAAGCTGGGTGCTTTTTTATTGTCATTTTATAGCTCAGCCATCTATACTTGTTGTCGATGGCTCAAGACATAGTGAGGGTAGACAAGCTGACAAAAATTTACGACAAGAAAAAAGTCGTAAACGGTATTAGCTTCAGCGTAAAAACAGGCGAGGTTTTTGGGATCTTAGGCCCAAACGGCGCTGGCAAGACAACTACACTTGAAATGTTGGAGGCGCTTCGCCCCATCGACGGAGGCAGTGCGACGCTTGATGGTCACGATGTTGCTACCAATCCTGACAAGATTAAGTCAGTTATAGGAGTGCAGCCCCAAACTCCAAGTTTTGAAGAAAAAACAAAACTTATAGAAATTATTGAGATGTTCTCTGCCTTTTACGGCGAAAAAGTTGATGCTATGAAATTCTTAAAAAGTGTCCAACTTGAAGAAAAGGCAAACAGTTATCCGGAACAACTATCTGGAGGACAACGCCAGCGGTTTAGTATTGCAACCGCGCTGGTACATGGTCCCAAAGTCTTTTTCTTGGACGAACCTACTACTGGTCTTGATCCTCAAGCGAGGCGTAACCTCTGGGACCTAATCCGAGAAGTACGTGACCAGGGCGTAACGGTGGTTATGACTACACACTACATGGACGAGGCTGAGCTTTTGTGCGATAGGGTGGCAGTTATGGATAGCGGCAAAATCATTGCGCTTGATACTCCCAAAAATCTTATTAAGAATCTGTTAAAAAAAGGCTTCAAAAAAGCCCAGCATGTCGAGCAGGCCAATCTGGAAGATGTATTCATTGATTTAACCGGAAAGGCGCTGCGCGAATAATGAACAAACTACAAAAATCTTTGTTACCGATCACGACTTTTGCAAAAATTGACATTAAACGTTTGTTCCGTGACAAAACCGCCATATTTTGGGTGTTTTTTTTCCCGTTGATATTTTTAATTATTTTTGGCTTAATATTCGGCGGCAATAATGAAGTTTCTTTTCGGATTGGTTTACTAAATCAATCTTCTACGCCCTTTGCGCAAGAATTTGTTAAAACTATCGAAGAAAATAAAATATTCAAAATAGATAAAGAGATTACAAATCTTGAAAAAGCCAAAGAAAAAATGAACCGTGGCCAGTTAGAAGCAACGATTACTTTGCCAGAAGGTTTTGGCGCCATAGAAACAAACAAAAACTATCCTAGTGGGCAGCTCCAAATATTGTATGACCAAAGCAATGTATCGGCCGGTTCTACGCTGTCTTCAGTCATGGAAGGCATATTCAAAGAAGTTAACGGCCAATTTATCCCAACCGAAACACCTTTTACGGTCAAATCAGAATCGACTATAACCAAAGGTTTGACTAGGTTTGACTACACGTTTTCTGGAATCCTTGGCTTTACACTGCTCAGCATGGGGATTTTTGGCCCTACTACTGTATTTCCTCGTCTCAAACAACGCGGAGTACTTAGGCGCTATAACACGACTACCCTCAAAGTTTGGCAATATTTTATCGGCAATGTTATCAGCAACGCGTTTGTAGGTTTGATGTCAGTGGCTCTTATGTACATTGTCGCTGTTTTATTCTTTGATCTTAATATGCGTGGTAATTATCTCAATCTGATAGCGGTAGTTTTGTTGGGTGTGACTATGTTATTCGGAATCGGCTTGTCCTTGGGTGGTTGGGCCAAGAACGAAAATCAAGCCGCCCCGCTAGCTCAAGTTGTGACTATGCCAATGATGTTTTTAAGCGGCGTGTTTTTTCCGACGTTTTTGATGCCCGAAGTCTTACAAAGCATCACCAAGTTTATTCCGCTTACTCCAGTGATTGACTCAGTAAGGTTAATTATCACCGAAAACGCTCAGCTTACTGACTTAGGTCCGCAGTTAGCAGTCATAATAGGCTGGACAGTGATTATATATATAATCGCCTTCCGATTATTTAAGTGGGAATAGAATCTAGTTGTGTAAGTTGAATCTCTTAGAGATGGGTTTTAGGAACTTTGGCGCCCACCAGTTGGCTTCGCCTGCCAGACGCATAAAGGCAGGCACCAATATGCCGCGGATGATAAACGCGTCTAACAGCTATATTATTCTCAAGTCCCCGACCAGATAAGGCAGAACGTATTAAAAATGCCAGCATCGCGTTAGCTGGTTAAAAACCAAGTCTATGGAATTCAATTGTAAATATAAAGTAGGTAATGGCCGTCAACCTCGTTAGTCAGAGGCGTTTGACTTTTACTAAGGCCCATAATAAGATGAGCAAGAATAAGCAGTAAGTCAACAAGGTAACCAAGTGTATGATATTAGAAAATAAAAATTTGATAATATCTGTTAGTTTTATTTTCTTAGCAATAAGTATTGTTGGGTATATGCACGTCCAAACTTCTAGTGCAGCTTGCAAGACCATGCCCTCGGATAAAGGTACGGTCACGGGGTCATTTGACATTACTAAGGCAGGCTCGTATCGCGTCTGGGTTCGTATGCGTGCGCCTGACGCAACCAACAACTCATTAGCCCTACAACTGGATGACGGTGTGCTCTGTAATGTTAACGTCGGTGACAGCGACTTGAGTGAAAATACCTGGACATGGGTTGACTGGAAAGACGGCGACAGCGCCAATAAAATTGACGTCACGCTAGATGCTGGGACGCACAGTTACAAACTAGCAGGTCGTGAAGAAAACGTCAGGGTTGATGACATTATATTAATAGCTGACGGAGCTTGCGTGCCAAGCGGTATTGACGGTAGTAACTGTTCGTCCGTAGTGGCAGATCAATCAGGTGCTGGTGGCACAACCTCTGGCGGTTCAATAAACCCTGAAAGCACCGTAAATAGCCCATCTAATAAGTATTTTTTCCCAATTGCCCTCCTGGTCCTGGCTATTTTAATTATTCTGGGATGGTTCAAACGCAAATCGGTTATGGCTAAGCTTCAGCAGGTCAGAAACAAATTTAAACATCGACCAACCGTGCCAGCACAGCCCAGTGTGAGCTCCGGTGCCACCTTTATCCATCCTACAAACATTGAAGGAGACATAAAGGAGTGAAACAATTTCAACAAATAGAGATCCTTGCTGAAAAATTCCGTTCACACCAGCACTTTAGTAAAGCTGTTGCTTTTATGGCGATATTTGCCACCCTGGGTGTATATATGGCAATTGTGGCATTTGCTGCTGCTCAACAAAGTGTTCGACTCGGTATCGATAATGCAGTGCTGACTAATGGTGCCAAGCAGGTTGCCGACAGCGATGCTTCTGGCGGTCAAGCCATACTGTTTAGTAGCGGTGGCGGTCAGGGCGGCGGTCATGGTGGGGGTCATGGTGGCGGATCCGGTGGCGGCTCCGGTGGAAATTCCACTGCGACTCCCGGGTCTAGTGGCTGTGCGACTGGTCCGCTGATCAGCATAGGAATATGCCTTGATCAATCTACAGTACCCAATGCAGTATTGGGTTATAGCACTCCACGGCGCGTCCAGGAACAGAATTACGGGCCTGTATACACGGATGGTGTCGGGGCATTTAGGACTGAGTGTACTCTTAGCCATACTTCAAAAAATGACCCAATTGTCTATCCCGGTCAAAAAAATGCCGCTCACTGGCACCAATTTTTTGGCAATACTGCTGTGGACGAAAAAATGACTAATCCAGCAACTCAAGGCAATTCAACCTGCAATGGAGGAACCTTAAATAAAACAGCGTATTGGGCGCCAGCTCTGATTGACACAAACAGCTATGATCCAGCAACCAAAACATTTGATCTAGTGCCAGTTATGACGCTTCAGGATTCACCGAACCCAGGCTTCTCCCCTGGCGGTAACGCAATGCAGGTTTACTATAAAGCCGGATATAACGGGGTAAGTTCAACTAACATAGAATGGTTCCCACCTGGCCTTAAAATAATTGCCGGCGGGAACCCGAATGTCGCGCCAACCGGGCCTCCATCGGTATCGTCTCCGGCAGGGATTAGGACGGTAGTATTTGACTGCATAGCTTGGGGTCATGCCCAGTCTGTCTGGGGGACTCAAGGTGTAGATTATGATACGGACAGAATACCTGCCAATTGTCCGCCAGGTTATTATATTCAAGGGAAAATAATATTCCCGCAGTGCGGAGCGAATAATCCAGATGGTAGCCCAATGCTAGATTCGGCAAACCACCGCAGCCATATGGCTTATCCATTAGGTTGGCCCGATAAGGGTTGCCCAGCATCGCACCCCCGTGAATATCCAGAAATACTAGAACATTTTAGATGGCGTGTGCCTGCTACTGGTGCCGGGGGACTGCGTTTTTCATCGGATACATACAGTAGCGGGCAGCCGGGCTGGACGTTCCATGCTGACTGGTGGAATGGTTGGAATCCCGCAACTGCTCAAACTATCCTCACTCGTTGTTACCATAGCGGGATAAGTGGTTCGGCGCCCGGCACTGACTGCAGGATAGACTTAACAGGAGAACCTCATCCGAATGGTGGATGGTGGCGATTAGACTGATAACGGGTTTCTAGATTACATACGTCAAAGCTTAAAAATTAAAACAGATCTTTGTCTAGTGTACCGGCGACAAAGGCGCAATCTATTATGTATGTAGCCGAATCCGAAGGCAAGAAAGTACTTGTGGTAGATAATATAGAAACAAATGAAGGGACCAATTTTGAACAAATCGCTGATGTTTACAGAACTGCATTGGTAAAGTTTATCCAGGATCAAAATCTGGCAATCGACAATATACAGGTAGGGGTCGGTTACACACCGCCAGCAATAGTGGCTTCTATGCCGCCGGCGAGAATTAAACCACAGACTCCTCTAGCCGGTACATATACTGATGCGTTTGAGCAAAGAATACTGTGGCAACGTGATTAGTCGTGCAGGTTGAACCGGCGGGCAACTGGACGTAGAAACTTTGGCGCCCACCAGTTGGCATCTCCAGCCAGACGCATAAATGCCGGTACCAATGTGCCGCGAATGATAAACGCGTCCAAAAGCACTGCTATCGCCAACCCAAGTCCTATAAGTTTAATTACAGTTACTTGTGATGTGGCAAATGCCAGAAACACCACGCTGATGGTTAGTGCCGCCGCAGTAACAATGCCGCCAGTCATTTCTAGTCCATGGGCTACTGATTCGGTATTGTTTCCAGTTTTATCATGATGCTCTTTGATTCGGGACAGCAAAAACACTTCATAATCCATGCTTAGCCCAAATGCGACGCAGAATATTAGAATCGGCATGGTTGCTTCAATCGAACCGGTTGGCGTGAATCCCAAGAACCCGGCCAGGTTGCCATATTGAAAAATCCACACTAAGATGCCAAACACCGCAGATACGGACAAGGTATTAATAATCAACGCCTTTAAGGGAACTAATAAGCTACCAAACATTAAAAACAGCAGTACAAATGTCGCAGTGCCAATCCACAGCAGTGCATAAGGCAAGCGGTCCACGATAGATTGCTTCAAGTCGGTCAAGATTGCGGCGCTGCCACCCACGTACGTTTCAAACGGTGCATCAGTATTTCTGATGTCTTGCACTAATCTTTCTCCCGCCCTCGAATTTGATTCGATGTTCGGTACGACTGTTAGCCACATACCCGCTTCGGTCATTTGCTGCGTCGCGCCAGAAGGTGCGACAGCTGCACCCATGGCATACGTGCCCGCAGATGTGCGGACATATTCGACGCCGTTTAATTGAGACAATGATTTCGCATACGAATCAATATCTGCAGCAGGTGAATTCACGGCACCTGTACTTACTACTTGTACGGCTGATGTTTCATTTGATACAAAGTTATTGCGGAGCTGATCGTGTACGGCGCGTACTGAGTTGCTGGCGGGCAAGCTGCGCTCATCACTGCGCCCAAGGTTGATATCTAAGAACGGCAAACCGAGCACAATTAGCCAAATTATTGCAGCGGTTGCAACCGGCACTGGCTTACGCATTACATATGATGCGACGTTGTGCCAAAACCGGCTGCCTTGTTCGTACTGTACGGCTCTTCCTATGCGCCCTTTGTTGATGTTGTGCCCAAGTAGCCGTAGGATAGCCGGCAGCAAGAATATAGCGCCGATAGCTGATACGATTGATACCGCCACGCCTGCAAACGCGAACGAGCGAAGGAAAGTCTGCGGGAATACAATAAGCGCTGCCAAAGACACGGCCACGGTCAGTGCCGAATAGAGCACGGTATGGCCGGCGTGCTGCAGGGTATGCGTCAAGGCGTCATCCAGTGATTCTCCTTTGGCAAGCTGCTCGCGGAACCGGGACACGATAAACAGGCTGTAATCAATCGCCAGTCCTAAGCCCAGCATGGTGGTAAGATTAAGCGCATAGACGTTGACGTCAGTAAACAGTTGCATGATTGCCAGCACAAACAACGATCCGAATATCGCAAAAACGCCGATAAGGATTGGCAAGAATGCCGCCACAACAGACCGAAAGACAAAAAGTAAGATAAGAAGTGTAATTGGTAGGGCGATTAGTTCGGCTTTTTGCAGGTCCTTTTCTATTTGTTCATTCAACTGTCGGTTGATTTCGGCCGCACCGCCGACTTCTACTTTCACCTCGCTGTCTTGAGCAAACTCATTATTTAATTCTTCCGCCCGCTCACGTACATGATTTTCATCACCCTCAATCGAGCCGACAATCAACGCCTGTGTGCCGTCTTTGCTTTTAAGCGCCGGTGAATTACCGCTTGACCAATAGGAGACTACATTTTTAACATCATTGTTAGCTTTCAGTTCGGTCTCAATCTGCTGTCCCGATTCAATAGCTAGCAGTTGATCTACCGTGCCTTCCTTGGCGCTTACAAGTAGCAACAAATTACTGCTTTGCTGATCAAAATCTTGTACTAGCCTCTGGGAAGCCTTGTAAGAATCAGAATTGGTATCTTCAAATCCGCCAGCCGATAAATTGTCGATTACACCTGTTCCAAAGCCGCCCAAAAGCCCTAGCAGGGCGAGCATTGTCATCAAAACCACCTTAGGCCACTTATTAATTAGGTTGGCTATACCAATAAACATACCATCTCCTTGTTTACCTTAAGTATGTCATTTTGTTTACAGGAGTGCAATTTAACTAAGATATAGACAAATAAGCATAAGTGTGGTATAATGTAAGTATGAATGATGATTTAACTTATAACCCATCTACGTACGAAGAAAGTGTAGGTAGACAGACTGTTGATCCTGATGCGATTGAGCGCTATCAGCGTGCAGTTAAAGCAGCCAGGCATCTCATTGTAGGCCCATCAACTGGTGAGCTAGGGGTAGAAGTAACTCACGTGACTGAAGAAATCGTGGACGATACGCCTCGCGACGAAAGTGGCCGAGCAATACTCGGCGGTAGACGTGATCGTGCTATTAGTAATTATGAAGCTGGGCTTGCTCAGCAACATGATGAAGAAGGCCTAAGAGCTGCAA
>JALYQY010000026.1 GCA_030855585.1 bacterium
TTCGCCTAAGCGACGTCCGTCTTTATCAATTTTGTTGATAATAACAATCGGCTTAAGCCCACCCGCCAGCGCTTTGCTTAGAACAAATTTGGTCTGCGGCATTGGGCCTTCTTGAGCGTCAACAATCAACAAACAGCCATCGGCCATGTTAAGCGTGCGCTCAACTTCTCCAGAAAAATCTGCGTGTCCAGGAGTATCAATAATGTTAATACGGTAATCACCATGCTGTACGGCAGTAATTTTGGCAGTAATAGTAATGCCACGCTCTTTTTCTTGGTCGCCGCTATCCATAATCAAATCTTGACTCATTTCGGCTTGGTTATCGCGAAATGTCTGGGATTGCTTAAGTAAGCCATCTACCAAAGTAGTTTTGCCATGGTCAACGTGGGCTATGATAGCTATATTTCTAATCTTGGTCGGGTCTTGCACGTGCGTAGCCATAGCCACCACTTCCAATCTGTTTAAGTTTGCTAAAACGTTATATATATTTTAGCATATTTTGTTATTAATAACAATCCCTAATGATTCTTTGTTAACTTATACAATCTACTATGACTACTGTTATAAATTTTTTAATAAGTATGCCTACTAAATTGAAACTATATATTTATTTTGCAAACTTTTAGTTAAGAATGCGAGGTACGTAATTGCCACCTACTTGCACATCTACAAATGGAGTTATGAATTGGTATATGCCATCCCTGATTCCAAGTAATGGGAACCGTTCTAAATCCAATATCCTAGTATCTAGCATTCCAAAGAAGTGCGGGCCGTTGTATTCATTACCATCTAAGCCCATGCTACCTTGCATTGCAATAGTAAGATAATCTACTGGAACCTCTCCAGATAGCGTAACTCGTAGATCACCTCCATCGCTGCACGCTTCTGGCAAGTACAAAAACGGATTTAGTAGCTTAGTAGTAGTGAGATATGGTGGTATATCGGGCGAATATATAACATCAGGCTGGGATAAAACATGATATCTGGCTTCAAACTCTCTCTGCAAATCCATGCATAACTGCATACTAGGGTATTGTTGCAAATCCTCGACAGGCGTTCCATCCTTGTACCAAGTTTCTGCTGCCAGTGCCAACTCGGCCTTTCTTGCCAATTCTTGCAAATCTACACCCGCTTCAGGTGAATGCTCAAAACTCATCACTCTATTTTTAATTTTATAGTGATATTAAGCAAGCATAAGCAAAACAATATAACTATTAATATAGGTAAAATAATTGAAGATTAATTACTATCCGCAAAAATCCCATTAACTTACTAGATTATAGTCAAAACACTAATTTTGCCCATTTAAACCAATAATTTAAAATGAACCGTCGGTCTCATCTTTAAGTAATTGATCCCAATCTAATTCGGCAATATCAGAACCAAACTTCGCCCTTCCTTGCTCTCGTATAACCGCATCAAAACTGTTGCCGAGCAGCTTGGCGCTCACGCCTCCGCCGATTACAGCTAGCATAGCTGTTTGCGGCTCAAGGCTTGCATAGTAATTGTCTGTTTCATCTAAATGATTCCTGACTTCAGGGAAAATTTTAAGCCCTTGTGAAGCATAATTCTCAAATGCTTCCATACGTTCAGAGTTAACAACCAAATCAAATGGCATGGATTGATATTTAAAAGTTCTTTGAGTGCGATCACGTAAAACCGGTGCAAGATCAGACTCGGCAAATGCTGCCAATACAGTAGCTGCACCAGATACAAAAGCGCTAGACTTATACATTCTAATAATTTCGGTCTCGATATCGCCTACCAACAAATTCGCAGCTGCACGAATCAACCCGCCTTGTTTACAACCGCGTAACTCCTGGAGCGCATCCAGTAAAAAAGGTGTGGGATCTTCTTGTAAAAGCCCCAGCACTTTTTCTTCTGGGTCTAACATGTAACCGTACACAGACATTTTGCTACTATATCACTTGTTTACAAAAAAGCAATGTATATTTAGTACTGAGCTATTTTTCCCAAACAATATCTTTGTGGCCAAAGTGACCATAGCGTGCGGTTTGCTCGTAGATTGGGCGTCTTAATTGTAATGCCTCGATTATCCCGCGCGGGCTTAAGTCATAACCTTCTACTTGCTCCTGCACGCCATCGATTGTCACGGTAGCCTCAAGTGGCTGGGCATATCCTATCGCGTAAGCAAGGTGCACAAATACCTCAGACGCTTTACGATTACGCAAATAATCAATGGCAATCTTGCGGGCCATATAGGCTGCCGAGCGATCTACTTTGCTTGGGTCTTTGCCGCTAAAACAACCGCCGCCGATCGGAATACTAGGGCCATAGTTATCTACTACTAATTTGCGTCCGGTTAGGCCAGTATCTGCATCGAAGCCGCCTTGGTGCCAGTCGCCAGCAGGATTTATATGAAGTTTAGGCTCAAGGGCCGAAGTATCAAGATTAAAGTTTTTTAGCCATGTTTTTACGGCTTGTTCGAGTTCTTTATGTGGTGCATTTTGGAAACTAGCTACTACCGAATCTACTAAACCGTCTTTTAGAGTTACTTGGGTTTTGCCGTCATAAGGCCACTTATCATATAAAAACTGGTTCAATTTACGACTAAGTACGACTTCGAGCGGTAAAAATTCTGGCGTCTGGTTGCAAGCATAACCCACCATAATTCCTTGATCGCCTGCTCCGCCCGTATCAACGCCGCTAGCAATTTCTGGACTTTGTTCAACCAAACGAACCTCTACTTCTACATCGCCAGCCAAACGCTTTACGATTGGTTCTACTTGTACTTTGGCACTAGAAGTTACTTCTCCCACAACAAATACTTTGCCGTGACCGCCAACAGTTTCTACTGCAACCCGAGAATTTGGATCTTGCTCCAAGTAGGCATCCAAAATCGCATCCGATATTTGATCGCATAATTTATCAGGATGCCCAGGGCTCACTGATTCGGCAGTTTTATAGTTTGACATAAAAAATATCCTTTCCCCACACTTGGAAAAGATATCGAGATATCAACATCTTCCCCGCTATGCGGGCTGAATGTAGCACCTTGCCATGATGGTAGGTTGCCGGTGGTTCAACGGGTCAGATCCCTAGCCACACTCTTGATATTAAATTATTAAGCCAGTTCAGTGTAACTTGGCATGTGTAAAACCACAAGCCCTTCATGATTGACAGCAGTAAGCCACAATATGATAATAACCATAAGCATTAAATAAAATCCTAGGAGTTATATAAAGATGATTAAAAAACTGTATACATCCCAGACGGGCATTGCCCACATGGTACTCATACTTGTACTAGTACTAGCGAGCGTCGGTGGAGTTGGATATGTGGTATGGAGCAAACAAAAAAAATCAGGTACCTCTACCAACTCTCAATCAGCTACCCAAAAACAGCTTGCAGTAGAATGTAAGAAAGAAATTGATGATAAAGATTTTTGTAAGTTTGCAAGTAACTGGAACTTGAATGAATCGTATAAATTGACAGTTACTTCGGCCGACAGCGCTGGCTCGTCTTGGCTTATAGAAGGCAATAATAATGATTCTAGAGTTGTAATGACCGATAATGGCACTGTAATAATGGAAACGATTTCAATCGGTAACACCACATATATGAAGAATGTAGGGGGCTAACAATTGGACAAAATCTACTAGCACGCCCTCTGAAGCAGAAGAAGACATTGAAGAATCTGGTCTAGATGTAGATGATCTTACATCCGAAAATATTAAGTACGCACTCATCGGTAAGGAAGCATGTGGTAGCTTAACCTGTTTTAAATACAAAGTTACTGAAGCCGATAACAAAGACGCCGAGCAATACCTATGGTTCGATGATAAAGAGTATAAGATGCGTCGATTTACCGTCAAAGAAGACGGCGAAACATCGATCATGGTCTTAACCTATGAAAACGTGAATATCAAAGCTCCTTCACCAGTTGTAGAATAAGTTTTAACAACTAAATTCATAGCTATAAAATGCTGCCATTTAGTATGGAATAAGAATGTCAGTATACTAGAAGGGTATGGAGTATATACCCCTCGCGGAACGTTTGCGCCCACAGACGCTTGATGAAGTTGTTGGCCAGAGCCATGTCTTAAAAGAAGGCGCCCTTCTGCGAGAACTAGCCAGTAACAAACAGCAATTTTCACTTATATTTTGGGGACCGCCTGGTAGCGGTAAGACGACGCTCGCCCGCATACTTGCCAACGATATGGAGGCGGAGTTTATAGAGCTCAGTGCGGTGACCGCCGGTAAGGCGGACGTCAAGAAGGTAGTCGAGACCGCCGAAGTAAACCGTCGCCTAGGAATGCGTACGGTTTTGTTTGTGGACGAAATTCACAGATTCAACAAAGCTCAGCAAGATGCATTTCTGCCGCATGTGGAAAGTGGATTAATTACCCTTATTGGTGCGACTACCGAGAATCCCAGCTTCGAGATCATCAATCCGCTATTAAGCCGAAGTCGCGTTATTGTACTGCATTCCCTCACAAAAAATGAACTCATTACGCTGCTAATCCGAGCCCGAGATAGCGAAAAACTGACTAGTAAACGTCTGCCAGATATAAGCTTGGATTATTTAGCAGAGCTTTCAGCTGGCGACGCCCGGGTGGCACTTGGCACGCTTGAACTTGCCATGACAATAAGTCGTGGCAAAGTAATTACGAAAAACGTTTTGCAAAACGCAGCCCAAAAGCGCCTGCCAGGTTATGACAAAAAGGGCGACATGCATTACGACGTTATTAGCGCCTTCATCAAGTCCATGCGCGGATCAGACGCCAATGCGGCGTTATATTATTTAGCACGCATGCTTGAAGCCGACGAAGACCCTAAATTTATAGCACGCAGAATGGTAATATTTGCATCCGAAGATATTGGAATTGCCGCCTCTCCTGCCCTTAACTTGGCCGTAGCTACTTTTCAAGCCGTCGAGCGTATTGGTATGCCGGAGTGCAAATATAATCTTTTTCACTGTGCTTTAGTACTCTCAAAAGCTCAAAAATCCAGAGTAGTTTCTAACGCCATGACTAAAGCAATTGATGCAGCAAAGAAGTTCCCCGACAATGCAGTACCGCTGCATGTCCGTAATGCACCGACAAAATTAATGAAAGATTTGGGTTATAGCAAAGACTATAAATGGCAAGCAGATTTTAAGCATAACAAAGGTTTTTTACCAGACGAATTAGCAAACTTAGATTTATTTACTTAAGCAGTTTGTGACTAATATCACACTACTCACACGGTATTTATCAATATAAATGAGGCGGTATTAATATAAAATTAAAATGTAAAGTTAAGGCGGAGGCCAAAAACTATGACAAGAGAATATTTTATTGTCTCTAAGCCAAAAAAATCAGCTGAACTTAACTACAGCGATTTGCTAGACAATAGTGAGTCAAGTTGGCACCTTAAAGCCAAATCTCTTAGAATGCGTCGTTGGCGAATGCTAAAACAAGCCAACAAAGACCTCCGTCAAAAAAACAGTTGGTAATTAAAGTAGGTTATTTAATTTCCATACAAATTTAGGCTCGGCTAATGCATTAACTGTTTTTATTTCGGTTGCACCATCTGCCTTATCGCTGACTTTGATTGTTCCAATAGTACTTTCCTCCGGCATGTCAGCTTTTAGCTTATTAATTTCTACTTTAGGCGTATAATTTTTACCCTTCCAACCATATACATTTAAGCTTTCTTTAGTTACAAGAGCGCTACTTCCACCCCACCTATTTGTAACAACCCCTACTTCAGTATCTTCAGGAATTGATATTATTTCACCAAAACCTTTTTTGGCTGAAGTTAATAATTTTTCAGAGCTTTCAAAAACTACTGATGATTGCTTCATGCCCAATATTGCACCAATAATAATTACCGATTGACCGGTTTTTAATTTATGCTTGGTAGCAAATAATAAACAATACCCTGCCTCGTCAGTATTTCCGGTTTTTATACCAATTGCACTATTTTTCGTAAGCAATTTATTAGAGTTATCGATCAAGCCAATTCCAGGCAAATTTGCTTGTTTTTGTTGAACGATTTCGGCAAGCACTGGTTGGTTTAAAATTTTCTGACCTAATATTATTAAGTCAGCTGGTGTACTAACCGAAGATGCTGAAAAACCACTTGCATCAACAACTTTAGTATCTTTTAGCCCATAACTTTTTATCAAATTATTTGCATATTCCAAGTACGATTCCGTATTGCCAAACTCCCAACGTACAAATGAATCGGCTACATTGTTAGCTGAAGCAAGTAATATAGCTTGCAACGCATGGTACTGGGTAATCTTTTGTCCTGCCGATGATGGAACTACCGTTCCCATACGTGTTAAATAAGCATCGAAGCTTAATTGGTCCGCTGTAGTGAATGTATAGGTTTTTCCAAATTCACCTTTACTGAATGGCGCTTTTTCCATAACTACAAGTGCAGTTATAACTTTTGTGATACTCGCTATTGGAACAGGCTTAGTTTTAGTATTGTTTACGGCTAGTATGCCATCATCCAAACTACCTATTGCCGCCTGGCCCTGACTTGGCCAGGCTAGATCTACTTGTTTTGTCGGTTTAGTAAGTGAATCATTTATAACATAGTTAACTTGTGGCAATGGTTTATTTAGCGCAGCTAATACAAAACCACCACTTGCAAACAACAATATGGCAGCTAACGAAATAGCAACTCTACCCTTAATACTCCTACTTTTTGCTACTTCATTTTTGACGTGATAGCGTGCTTTTGTTACCTCCATGCTATTACAATTATACCCTATATAGATTTAGCTAGTTTTGGGCTAGGTATTTTTCGTAAATTTATTAGTATGCTCAGAGAACAAGTAGTACAATTAATTTAACATATTAGGAGACATATAATGGCTGTAAATAAAGCCAGTACAAGAAACGTGGCTATTCGCGTTAAAGCACTCAAAAAATCGTACAAAAAATTGCACGTTTTAAAAGGCATTGACTTTAATGTACCTAAGGGCACAATCATGGCGTTGCTTGGGCCAAACGGAGCTGGCAAAACGACTACAATTAAGATACTTAGTACTTTGCTAATTGCCGATAGTGGCAACGCAGTAGTTAATGGATACGATGTCAAAGATGACGCAGACGGCGTGCGCGGAAGTATTGGGTTAACCGGCCAGTACGCTGCAGTAGATGAATATTTGACCGGTAAAGAGAACCTTGAATTAATCGGAAGATTGTACCGGCTAGATAGAAAATTGGCGTCTGCCAGAGCAGATAAACTTCTTGAGAAATTTGACCTAGTGGACGCATCAAAACGAGCTGTCAAAACATATTCTGGGGGCATGAGACGACGTCTAGATTTGGCAATGAGCCTAATCGCATCGCCACCTATTATATTTCTTGACGAACCTACAACGGGTTTGGATCCTCGTTCTAGACTTGTTATGTGGGATATGATTAAAGACTTAGCCAACAGCGGTACAACCATCCTACTTACAACTCAATATATGGAAGAGGCCGACCAGTTGGCAGATTACATAGTAGTTATAGATGATGGCAAAGTAATTGCCCAAGGAACTTCTACTCAACTGAAGGCCAAAATTGGCTCCAGCCGCATAGAAATAAGTCTTGCAAGCAAAAACAATATAACTAAAGCCATGAAAGCTTTAGAGTCACATAATCCAACCAGCGACCAAGAAAAGCGCAGCATTAATGTCAGTACAAAAGACGGCGTAAATACCCTTAAAGATGTACTAGGCAAACTCGAAAACGCTAAGATTAAAATTGATAATATTAGCTTGCACCAACCAACATTGGATGACGTTTTCTTGAGTCTAACCGGCAAAGGAATCACCAAGGAAACAGAAGGAGGGTTCAAATGAATAAATCTAACGCCTTAGCCAATCTACCAGTCAAACAACACTCTGCAATTTATTGGGCGCTTTCAGATTCTTGGCTAATGGCAAAACGTAGCATTTTACATATTATCCGCAGCCTAGACCAAGTCATGTCATTGATTATGTTCCCTATCATGTTCATGCTTCTTAACAGATACGTTTTTGGCGGAGCCATAGATACAGGCGACGTCAGTTATGCAAATTATTTGTTTGCCGGAATCTTTGTGCAAACCCTAGCCTTTGGAGCAAATTACACCACAATTAATATTGCAGTAGACATGAAAGAAGGTATTGTAGACCGATTCCGTAGCCTACCAATGGCTAGTAGCGCACTAATTATCGGACACATATTTGCCGATTTGGTACGAAATATAATTTCGGGAGTAATAATAATATTAGTTGGACTGGCGGTTGGTTTTCGTCCAACAGCAACAATAAAAGAATGGGCATATGTAGCAGGTTTGGCTTTGCTGTTTACACTTGCAATATCATGGCTCTCAGCAATTTTAGGCTTAGTAGTAAAAACTCTAGAAGCGGCTCAATGGATTGGCTTTATTTTTATATTCCCACTTACGTTTGTTTCAACGGCTTTTGTGCCCATAGAAACATTACCTTCCGCTATGCAAGTATTTGTCCGTAATCAGCCTCTAAGCCACGTCATAGACGCAATGAGAGCATGGCTTGTAGGCACACCTATAGGTAATTCCGCTTTGTTAGCTGTAGTCTGGAGCGTATCAATAATCGTAGTATCTATACCAATCACTTCCTGGCTATTTCGTCGTAGATCTTCAAAGTAAATATTCTAATAATTATTTAACCTCATTCTAAAATTTCTAATAGTAAGCGGTTATGTTTGGCGTTGTTAATTAAACTATAATTATTCTCATCTGTAATGCTTGACATTAATTTTTATGTCTGTAACATTATACCCTGTATCAGTTTCATGTGAGGTGGAGCGATACTTAAAGCAGACATCCTAATATAAATTACTGCTTTTATAGCAATGACAAAAATAGTGTAATGACAAACAATGAGCTCGCAAAAACGAGTATAAGGCTCGCTAACATTTTGTTGCCTTAAACTTATTTTTAATAGCTCATCGGTTAGGCCGGAAACCTTGCCACAAAGTCTTTACTATTGTTGTTGCCAATAATTTCCCTAAGGAGGGTACAAACTTACAATGCATAAATCCGCAATTGCAGGTTTATCTTTATTAACACTAAGTATAATTGCAGCCAAGACTCCTAATGCGGCTGCGCTGGATATACTTGAGATCCAAAACGCTCAAGCTGTTGCAGTTGTAGAGTCTGTCAATGTAACAGAACAATTAACTATTACCGAGGGCCCTGTAGTACAAGAAAAATCTGTGGCACCTTTAGCTAATCAATTTGAAAAGCACGTAGTAGTAAAGGGTGATTCTTTAAGCAAAATTGCAAAAAAATTCAACACATCATGGCGACGAATATATGACAAAAACTTAAACGTAAAAAATCCAGATGTCATTACAGTTGGCATGGAGCTAACAATCCCAAATGACGCCGAAAAACTAAAGTCACGGCCATTGCCTGTGATTGCACCAATATCAGCGCCAGTCGTACATATTCAAGCTGTCAGCAAGCCCGCTAAAGCTGCTGCTAGTACTCCAGTCCGCAAGGTAGCCACAAATGCTCCAGTCCGCAAGGTAGCCACAAAAAAGCCAGCTAGCACATTTCAAACCTCCACACGTGGTTCCAGCAGTGGCAACCTATATACTCCCGGCAACTGCACCTGGTACGTCAAAAGCCGTCGGCCGGACATGCCTAATAATTTAGGTAATGCCGACACTTGGGTAATTCGCGCGAGGGCTCAGGGAATGTCTACAGGCTCAACACCACGCGCAGGAGCTGTAGGCCAACGTGGTATGCACGTGGTATATGTAAAAAGCGTCAACCGTGACGGGACAGTTAACATCATAGAAATGAACCACAAAGGTTTATACGTAATTACAGAACGCACTTTGCCTGGCAATTACTTCCAGTACATTTACTAAAATAAATCGCCCGCACGATATTAAAATCATGCGGGCTAAATTTATATTTCGTACCAATCTATTAGCGAACGCGGGTCATCAAACGCAAATTTGACAAATATTGTTGTGGATCTAATGCTGGATGAGAACGAATGTATTCCATATGCTTATTTACAAACGGAATTTGATTATCAGGATATGCATCAGAATTAGTGCTATAGCTTGAATCAGTATGGTATGTCATGTCTAGCGCCATGTCGCGCAGTTTCTGAACATAGTTCATGCCTTCTTCCGTAGTGAAGAAATCTATTTTCTTTTTATATGAAGCCATAGCTAAATACCCGTTACCTTTACTTGCTTAGGTTTTCTGGTTTCTTTTCGGCCTTTATCTTTAGACATTAGATTCTCCTCTATTACTTAGTATATGCTCAAGGTCAATTAATTCCTAATGAGCGACAAATGTAAGAGCATAGCCAATCTGTCCGGCTCGACCGGCTCGACCAATGCGATGAATGTAATCGTCATAGACTTTTGGAATAGAATAATTAACTACATGACTAATGTCGGATACATCAATTCCACGAGCAGCGACATCAGTTGCAACCAATACTTTAATTTCATTTCTTTTAAACTTATTTAATGCACGTTGGCGCTGACCTTGTGACTTACCGCCGTGAATTGACTCGGCAGAAAAGCCTCTAGATGCCAGTTCGTTGCTTAATCGTTCTACACTGCGTTGAGTCTCGTCGAATACAATAACCTTGGTAACATGTTCCAAAATTAATAGTTCATGAAGTTTTTCAATTTTATCGCTATTGGTTTGAAAACGTACTACATCCTGATGAACGTTTTCGCTAGCCGCACTGGCCTTTAGTGAAATAGTGACTGGATTGTTAGTAAAATTATCGATCAAAGTTCGGACTCTGGCGTCCATAGTTGCAGAGAAAAAGAAACTTTGGCGAGTAGGACTGGCGTGACTTAATATTGTAGTTACGTCGTTCACAAATCCCATATCTAGCATTCGATCTACTTCGTCTAAAACAATCGCATTAAATTTTTGTAAGCGCAATGAACCGCGCTCTAAATGATCTTTGATGCGTCCTGGAGTACCTATAACAATGCGAGGATTATTGCGCAAATCACGCAACTGACCGCTCATGTTAGTTCCACCAATTAATAGTGTGCCAGTTAGACCACTTCCCTTTGCAAGTACGCGGCATTCGTCTTCTATTTGCTGTGCCAGCTCACGAGTTGGAGCAATTATAATAGCGTAAGAATCTGATTCGCTCATTAATTTTTGCAATACCGGTAATGCGAATGCAGCTGTTTTACCTGTTCCTGTGCTAGCAATACCAATTACGTCGCTTCCAACTAATCCAAGAGGAATCGCTTGATCCTGAATAGGAGAAGGCACAACATAGCCAACGGCTTTTAGGTTTGCTTGTAGCAATGGAGCCAACGCAAAATCGCTGAATTTATTAATAGGCTCGTAGGCGTCTGCTTCCGTGAATGTAGCAGCTTTAACAAATCGGCTTGGATCGATGTAATCTCCCCTAAAGCCACGGTTGCTTCTTGATTTGCTGAAATTATTTCGCGGGCGTCCGCCCGAAAAAGATCTCGCTTTATTAGTGCGATAAGAATAAGACATAAAAATAGCCCTTCTGTTAATGATTATTACTTGATTGCCAGAATGACACCTAAGTAATTAAACTTAACAAATAGGGTTCATTTAAAACAATTACTCTAATTTTAGCATAATTTAAGTGCTATTTCAAGCACAAGCTAAATAATACAAATACTACTTTTTTCTTTTAGTAGTAACTTTTATCAATTTATCAACTAAATCTTTATGCTCTGGTTCAATATTCAACTTGTTAGATTCGGCATTTGCAAGCAAGACATATTCATCTATTTTTTGTTCCGTATATTCAAGTGCGCCAGTTTTAATCAGTAGATTACGGACACAATCTAAATCTTTTTCACTAATAGGCCCAACACCAAATAAACTATCAAATGTATGTTTTTGCTGCTTATCGGCAAGGTTATTAAATTGGCTTACCATTAATGTCTGTTTTCCAGTTATTATATCGCTGGAATTGGATTTCCCAGTTATGCTGGAGTCCCCAAATACACCCAATATATCGTCTCGCAGCTGATAAGCAATGCCTAAAAAAGAGCCTAAATTTATAATGTGTTTTTGGTTTGATATAGCACCGTCGGCAAGTTGAAAACCTATTAACATTGGAGTTATAAATGTGTAACTAGCTGTTTTATAGCGAGCTACAAGCTCAGGATTAATTGCACCCGAGTTCCTAAATGTAGATTCAGTATCTAATAATTCACCGCCAGTAACCTCAAATATTCCTTGACCAAATAATTTTTGTACTTCTAAGATTTTGTTTGCACTTACTTTTGATTCGGCCAACATCAAGTGAGCTTCTGACAATAATAAATCGCCTGCAAGTAAGGCGGCGCTATGTGCAAAATGCAGTTTATCATTATTATTTGGTACAAACTTGTCGTACTTATTCAAATATATACCGGCGATATTGTCGACACCATATCGAACGTAGTCTAAATCGATAATATCATCGTGTACTAGCATACCCAGATTTAACAGTTCTTGCGCTGCAGCTGCAGGCAAAATACTTTCCGGTTCTTTACCGCCAAAAATACGATATGCAAGTAAAGTAATTTGTGGTCGAAGCCTTTTGCCGCCCGAGTTGAACATGCGAGCAATCTCTAGCCACAATTCTTGATAATACTCACTAATACTAGCCGAATCGCTCAGCCTACGTGCCAGAAATGACTGTATCACCTCATCAATAGCAGCCAGTTCTTTTGCATCAATTAGACCATCAAATGTATTCATAATGTTAGGTTTAAGTATAACTTAACTGCTATATAAGTATTATAGCCAATGTTGCTGCTGCAAAATTACTATAGTTTAGTCATAATCAAACTTCGTACTTTACGCGCACGAAGAGAATAATAGCTTAGGCTTATCAGGCCTGGGCTTTTTGCATGTTAAAGTTACAGATTTTTAGTTCGGAGATTATCTGAATAAAGAGTCAGAACTGCGGAGCACCAAATAGTTGATTTTCAGTATTTAGTCGAGCAACAATAGACCGAGCCCAATGCAAATCACTTAATTGGTCGGCAAGTGGAATGCTAAGTACTGCATCTTCCGCACAAGCTTCTTGCTCCGGATTTGTATATGGTATGCGAGTTAAAGCATCCGGGTTAAAATAAAGCTGACCTCTTGATGAGTAAAAACCGAAAGTAGGCCCGTTAAAATTGTTGTCATCATATGCATTAGTATCTACATCTATAATCATTTCCGAAAATGATCTCTTACGAACGTGATTTCTCGGCTTAACTTGGAAATGCGTATAAATCTCACCCATTGAACCTTCGGCTGGAGTAGGAACGAATTTCTTTTCGACTATGTGGACTTCGGTTGCGCGTCCATCCCTTGTTCTGCTACAAAGTAATACTAAGTTCCTTGAGGTTTCCGAACCATACATGAGACTTTCATCTTCTTCAGGTACCCAGTGTACAATCAAGCCAATGCCCTCAGAAGACAGTCCTATAGCTGCCATGTGTCTCGTAATATCTTCGCGCAAATCATGTGCCGCATCTTTTAGTGCTTCCGCATAAATTGCTTGGCTGGGGATGTGCATACTATTATCCCTATATTATGTAATTATCCTCACTATAAAATAACTTATAGTTGATTACAAGTACAAAATTATATCCGATCGGCTTTCATAGTGCCCTTGCTTGGCTGAGGGACTTATATAAAAGAGAAGATGGCATTAAAAAACAGCCTAGGTTAACCCCAGGCTGTTTTAAACTAGCTTTACCGTTCTAGAATAGAGCTGGCTGTGTTGCGATAATGCCTGATGCAAGCGCATCTGCGATTACCGAAATTTGCCTAATAGCTTGTTGTTCGAACTTCTTAGACTGTCCGAAGTTTCTAGTATCTTGAGCTTCTGTTGAGAGGTTTATTAGTCTCTCATGCTCTTCCAATAGGCCGAAGACAGCGTCATAAGGCAAAACTGGAATGGCAGCCACAAAGAAGTTTGTTATATCTACAAGATATTCTTCTAGTTCTTCTACGGCTAGTGCTTTAGCACTTTCATCACCCGCGGCAACTGCCCGTGCGATGTTGTTTGATTCTGCAATATGCTCATTGAACAAAGTAGAGAATTCTGCAGCAGCTGCGGAGCCATAGATGCTTTCAATCGCAGCTGATAAGTCAGCCGTGTTAGCGAACTGTGCTTGTTCGGCTTCATTTATTTCGGCCTCCGATGCACCAGATACTATGGCCCGGTTAACTGTAAGGTTTGTAGTAACATGGTCTTGGAGTAAGCTTTCTAGCCCCTTGCGCAAATCAGTTGCTGCTTGGCTTTCTTTGACATTCATCTCTTTTGTAGAAGATGCATTAGCTGTCTTATTACTATTACTTGACTGCATTGCGGCGGCAGAAGTGCCACCTATGACCGCCAAAGATAATGTAGCTACAGCAGCTAGAGCTAAACTCGATTTTATATTTGACTTAATAGTTTTTTGATTCATTTAATACCCTCGTTTATTTAATAATAATCTCGACTGATTTATCACCACCGGTAGTAATTACTTTACTTTATTAAATAAACTAAATATGTATGAATTATCACACCACGCATGTGTTTTAAGAAATGTATCTTTTAAAATTGACTGGTTAGTTCACAAACACATTTCAAAATCAGATTATAACGAAGGAATATTTCGCCATTAACTATCAACTAGCACAGTCTTTTTAATGTTTACCTTCTTGAAATAAGACAAGCGGGACGCTACTCACTAGTTTAGCGTTGCTTAAGCATAATGACATATAAAAACAACACCAACACCGCTACGGCAATAATCTTATTTGGAGGCTAGGATTGTAACCTGTTCAATTTTTGGGGGCTCAGATAAAAGCTCATCGGCATGCGCCATTAAAGCTGCTGCAATTTGACCATTAAGGTGAGCTTGGCGCCCAGCTTCATCTTCAAACGTGTCAAAAATACCAAACGTTGTCTCCCCAATTTTTAAGGCATACCATGAGATAGTTTGCTCTTCAGCTTGTGCCAGTTCAACAGCGCCTTTAAGCATGTCTGATAGCTCAGTTACTTTGTCAGGTTTAGCCTGTAACGTTGCTAAGATAGCGACTGATACCATAGATTTCTCCAATCTAAATTTGTAATGACAGATTTATAATACTAGCATCGCCTATAATAAATTGTAACGAATCGTACCATTCTTTAATCTCACCGATAGTGTTCAATTAAAAAACTGAGCTAGCTCTGTACTGAATCAAGTCAGCATGAACTATTGGGACTGATTAATACGTGGAATTTCCCTCTATCAATCATAATTAAGAAAAATACTACTGGCTAAACAGCTAAACTTATAAAGCCGAGCTAACTGCTCTTTTCAACCTAACTCTCTTGGCTGATGCAAAAGCAGAATGAGGGACTTAGGTCTCAAATTCTGCTGCCGCATCTGACTGGGGATGAGGGATTATTATTTATGCATTAAAATTCAATTACTTTACCATTTATTTTTTGATTTTTCTATTTCTTTTAATAGTTGTTATGCTAAAATGAAACGATTGAATTACTCAAAAGCAAGAACTTATTTAAGAACGAGGATAAAACAACCCGTATTCTTATTAGTACTTAGTTTGCTTATTGTAGCTAGTATATCTGCTTTTAACTTACCGTTTGTCCAAGCACAGTCGCAGCAAATCGAAGATTTGAAACGTCAAATTAATAATGTGCAGCAAGATTCTCATGCTAAGGAGGAAGCACAGGGTGTACTTGGCATTGAGGCATCCTCGTTAAACGATGCAATTAATAAACTTCAGGGACAGATCGATGCATCCCGTAATCGCATTAATCAACTTCAAGGAGAAGTCACCAGGTTAAATAAGCAAATTTCCAGTTCCAAAATCGAACTTGCCAAACAAAAGAAATTACTTGGTGAAAATATCAAATTAATGTATTTGGAAGGTGATATCAGCACATTGGAAATGCTCGCTACCAGCAATGATTTGAGCGACTTTTTCGACAAGCAGCAGTATCGTAAAAGCGTACAGTCGAAAATAATAACGACATTTGATAAAGTTACAACACTTAAACTCGAACTGGACACTAAGCGCAAAACAGTACAGGCGACACTTGAAGAGCAACGTGAATTACGTAATCAACTTGCCGCCCAAAAAGCTGAGAAAGGACGGGTGCTTGGGCTTAACCAAGACCAGCAAAACCAGCTGGAAAACCAGATAAAGGCTAATAGTGGCAAGCTGGCCGAACTAAAGAATAAGCGGGCTGAAATGGAAGCGGCTTTAGCTCGGTCTCTTAGCAGCCGCAGTTACCGGACAGCCCCGGCAGGACAAGTTTCAGCAGGCGATGTCGTCGGCGCTGTGGGTAACACAGGATTTTCTACAGGCGCACACCTCCATTTAGAAGTGCGAAATAGCAACGGAACAATTAATCCGGCGCCATATATTAAGTCTAAACCAGTTAGTATGCCACCCGCATGGATTAGCCAGGGTTATGGCGCTGCTAATTCATGGTACAGGAGCGGGTACCATATGGGCATTGATTATGCGTCTAATTCTGGCGCGCCTATATTCGCCATCGATGGCGGTCAAATGTACCGTGGCTGCTCAAATCAACTGCTGGGCACAAGCAACAATGGCTACGGCTATGTAGCAATTGTCGAGCATAGTAATGGTACTAAGAGTGTCTATGCTCATATGAGCGGTGGCCCCGCAGCCTGTAGCTACAACTCCTTTTAGGGAACATCTTTGCTTAATATCTTGTGCAGTTAAAAAGCATTTAAAATATTAGAATTTTCAAAAGCCACGAAAAAACCGGACATTTAGCCCGGTCTTATCGTGGCTGGGGATGAGGGATTCGACCTCGTAGCACAAATCAAAACTAGATTTGTGTCTTCGACCCTTGCGGGCGGTGGGCGGCCAAAGTCCACAGGACTTTGTCGTTCGAATCCTAAGCCAGAGCCAAATAAAAATGCTCACTTTCGTGAGCGACTTTATTTGGCTGGGGATGAGGGATTCGAACCCCCGATCGTGGAACCAGAATCCACTGCCTTACCACTTGGCCAATCCCCATTACTCTTACTACTCGACCCATTTTAACAGATTGAAGCTGCTATAACAATTGACCTTAGGGAGTCACATTTTCATCGGGATTGTGTTCGGCTAGAATAAACTCCAAGAACTTTGCTCTAGAAAATCTTGGCTTCATGAACCTTAATCTTTCCTTAACACTTTCTTCATTCATCGGTGCTGTGCTTGTCTGTGCAAACTCAGGACAAGGATATTGATTAGCAAATTTTTGAGAAATGCGTTTGGCTACTTCATAACTTTCAACATTGCTATAAGAGAGAATAAATGTAGGCAAAAAGTGTAATGCCATGCCTCTTCTGAATGCAAGGTGATCTTTTTCTAAATCACTTTCAAAATACTGTCCATCTGTATACTCGTTATAAAAATGCCGACTTATTGATAAATGAGATACATAATGAGGACTCTGACCATTAAAATCTTTAACGTATTTGCCGACCTTTTCTTCGATGTCGTAAACATTAGCAAGTGCATCCGCTATCAACTCACAAAAAATCCATTCAACAGCAATTCTTTTAGCAGTTTGCTCATCTATCGGACTATCGTATTCTACCCCAGACAGAAATAGCGTAGTCTTGTAATTAATTACTTCCGCCTCATTTAAGGCCGCAACTCTGACAAACTTATCGGTGTCTTCATCTTTTAGTACATGGAGTCCCGAAGCTTTATCGACTCCCTTTGGGTAAAATGCTAGGCGCATATCACCAACATGACGACTAAGCATTGCCATAAAAGCTGGCTCAAGCCCCATTTCCCCTAGCTCAGGCACAACCACTTCGGCCATTGCCTCGGAGTATCTGGCCCTATTACTATCTGCGGTTAACTCTTGGCCAGAGAAAATGTCAATTACTTTACCTTGTTCACCTATCATTTTGACCCTCGCGCCACTTGGCGATTTCGGCGTGATTGCCGTTTTTTAATACTTCTGGAACTTTTAAGTCCCTGAATTCTTCTGGGCGGGTATATTGCGGGAACTCAATAGATTCATCATCATCTTGGAACGATTCAATATCTATTGAAGCTTCGCCGCCCAAAACACCTGGCAATAAACGTACGACTGAATCAGTGATAATAAGCGCAGGTAGTTCACCCCCGGTAAGTACATAATTACCAATACAGACTTGCTCATCTACCCAGTTAGTGACACGTTCATCGTAGCCTTCATAGCGCGGGCATAGAATTATCAGACCTCTGTCTCCTGCTGCTAGACGCTTAGCATCAGATTGTTTAAAAGTTTTACCACGGGGGGTCGGCAAAATTATAAGCGCGCTTGGATCTTGTGCTTTGGCGTACTCTATAGCTGCAACTAAAGATTCTATTTTGAGCAACATGCCGTCGCCACCACCGTATGGCGTATCGTCAACCGTTTTACGAGGGCCTAAGCCAAACTGGCGAAGGTCAATCAAATTATATTCAACAATGCCTTTGTCCTGAGCTTTCCAGAGCATACTTGCACCAAGATATGGCTCTAAGACTTGCGGGAAAAGAGAAATAATTTGTATTTTCATACTTTTTGTATTATAGCATGTATATGGAAATAGAAAAAGACATAATACGCTTCAGCCAACAAGACATTGATATTTTAGCCGTATATGGATATACCAACACTCTTGGAGAAAGAGAAATGGAATTTATAGATGGCTTGTCCCATAAAATAGACACTCTTATAAGTGATGAAGCTGATGAGGAGGCCTATATTTTACCTTCAGTTGAAGTTCCTTTCTCTAAAAAAATTGCAGATTTATACACTGACGCATTGAGTGCATTTATAAAATTTAAAAATGCAGGAAAAATTGATGAATCACAATACAATGATCGAAGAGCAAAATTAGCAACAAAACTTGCAAGAAGGCAAGGCTTTCTAGATGGGACTATCGTAAATTTAAGCCAACGCAGATCTCAACGTTAGATATCTAAATCGTCGAGGTCTTCTAGTTCTTTGCGGGCTTTTTTGATAGAAGCACTATTGTCATCAGAATCTTCTTCTAAAACTGCTTCGACTTTGGCTTCGTCGTCTACGGGCGCTGCACTAGACGAATCATCATCGCCAACAGGTTTGCTGCTCCAGCCTGATCCACCACCGCCGTCTCCACCGCTATTACCGCCGCCTTCTACACCGTTATCAATAATTTTAAGGTTATATCGGGCATCGTTTTTGGTACCTAAGGCTCGAAGCAAAGTACGTAAACTCTGGGCGGTTGCACCACGTTTGCCAATTACCCTACCTAAATCTTCCGGATCTACGGTAAGTTCTAGTAATACACCTTTTTCGTCAATTCTGCGTTCGATTGATACTGAATCGGGATTGCCGACTAATGATTTTACAATATATTCTACAAACTGCTGGTCAATGCTACTCATGTGACTGTCTCCATTCAGGTAATTTAAGTTAGTACCTAAATAGTATACAAATCAAACAGCGCACCTGACAAGCGGATGCGCTGTAAAATTTTTGAAGTTAAATTATTTAGCTTCTTCGGCTGGAGATTCAGGCTCTTCAGTAGCTGCAGTTTCGGCGGATTCGGCAACTTCAGCTGGAGCTTCTTCGGCTTCAACAACAGGAGCTTCTTCTGCAGGAGCTTCAACTTCTGGAGCTTCTTCTACAGGACGGTTGCGGCGCAACTTATCGGTGTTTTTGATAGCACGCTTTTTGCCTTGCTCGATTTTGACCCAACTAGGTAACTTAACACCATGTTCTTTGAGCAACAGTGCAACTCGTGAAGTAGGCTGTGCGCCATGCTCAACAAAGTGACTAGCGCGCTCGGCGTCTATTTTTGTTTCTTTAGTATGTGGGTTGTAATGCCCCAATGCAGCAACAATCTTGCCACTGGTAGGGGTCCGGCGTGAGTCTTGGACTACGACGCGGAATTGGGCGTGACCTTTGCGACCAACACGCTGCATACGAATGACTAACATTCTTTTCTCTCTTTCCCTAAATTGAATTAATATCTAGATAATTTTACAGATTATCACCCCTGTTGTCAATAGTGGGCATGTGTTAATGACTATAATTAAGCTATTTTCGCTTCAGGAACTTTAGAAAGTTCAACGAGAGCTTTTTCGGCGGCTGACTGCTGAGCCGATTGTTTAGAAGGGCCGGTGCCCTTACCGTATAATACGGTATCAACGTATACACCTACAGTAAAAATCTTGTCATGGTCCGGACCAGTTTCATCCATAACTTTGTAGTTTGGAGTAAACCCTAGATTACTCTGGGCCAGTTCTTGCAATCGAGACTTTGGATCCAACCATGACCCAGTTTCTAAAATCTTTTTAAAGGTACTGAGTATGATGTTTTCAATTAGCTTGGCAGCAGCATCGTATCCTTTGTCTATATAAACTGCACCTACAACAGCTTCAAAACTGTTGGCCAATATTTGCGCCCTTGCTCGCTCGGTACCACGTTTTTCTCCTCTAGACAGGCGCAAAAAAGGTTCAAATCCTAATGCAACAGCTGCAGCACTAATACTTTCTGTTCGCACCAATGCACTGCGCCAATTAGTCAAAATTCCTTCTGGTTCAGAATAATTTCTATATAAATACTCAGTAACTACTAGCTCTAACACTGCATCACCCAAAAATTCTAGACGTTCATTGTGTTCTTTTACAGTAGAACGGTGTTCATTTACATAACTTCGGTGCGTCAAAGCAGTAACAAATAACTGAATGTCATCAAAAACCACACCTAATTTATCAAGCGCAAAGGCTTGATAGCTGGCAATGTCCTGCACTAGAGGCTACCTTTCCTGATCTTGGTAAGAGCCACCAGCATAAGCTTGCCAATATCTTCGTACTCGATTTTCTCAAGTGCATCTTTGGCGTCTAGCCATTTACAATCATTCATCCAGTCTTCTGGCTGCAACTTGTCACTGTCTCCTCTTGCCCTCACCAAAAATATCTCTGTCGTCATGAGTACTAGACTGGACATTCGACGATAACGAAAATTGATTTTGCCAAGCCAGTGCAATATTTGCATTTCCTGCAAACCTGTTTCTTCACGAATTTCGCGCTCGGCAGTAGTTTTGGAATCTTCGCCTTCTTCTATATGACCCTTTGGAATAGTCCAGCGGTCTTTAGCGTCTTGAATAAGCAAAAATTGTACGCCGCCTTTTTGATTGCGGCGAAAAACTATCCCACCAGCGGTAGGCTCACGCACCACCTCAGAAATAGCAGGGCGTCTTTTGTGGATAAATGTCTTAAAGCCCTTTATTGGGGCGGGACGTTTCATATTAGGTCGGCTCATCATTTTCTTAATATAGTCACGTTTTCTCGGGTCAGATTCATTGGTATCTGGCTTGGATGGAATTTTATCTGCCATTACTTACTTACCTTTTCAGGTTTAGGAGCGGTGTCGCCGTCCTTTTGGCGGAGCAATGAACCAAGTACACCATTAATGAACTTTGAGCTATTATCACCGCCAAAAGCTTTGGCAAGCTCAACTGCTTCATTTATCACAACCTTTGGTGGCACATCTTTAGCATGCAAAAGCTCGTAAGCTCCCATGCGCAAAACTACTCGGTCCATTCTAGCTATCTGATCAATGGGCCACTCGGGCGCCAAAGGTTGCAAAGTGTTATCTAGGTCAGCCAAATTTTTATTAACACCATCTACTAGGTTTTTGATGAAATCGATGTCGTCAATAGTTTCCCGATAGCGGGACGTATTACGAGCGAGTACTTCAGAGACGTCAAAGCTTTCATCGCCAGCTTCGCGGCGAAAATCTTGCTCATATAGCGTCTGAAGCGCAACGATTCGACCTAAATGTCGGTTTGATGCCATAAAATTGTTAACTTTCCTGCAAACTGGTTACTGTTGTTATCAGTATATCACCTGCATATTGCTGAACAGAGTGTATAAAGAAAAATCTATCTTATCTACATACTCTCATCAGCAATAAATTATTTTACTTCTGTGGTTGAGGCAGTTTTTTTAGCTGACTCGCGTACTGTAGTAAAAGCTTTTACTGGTGACTTTGCATTTACAGATCGTGCCAGATTAACCACTAAGTGGCTGCGGCGTAGACCGGTTTTGCGGTGTGATGTGCGTTTCTTGGGTTTACCCATGAGAAGTACTAAACAACTCCTTACTAAAATTAATCTTAAATCAGCGTTCAGTATAGCCTAAAAACCGTTATTTTACAAGGGTGGCTTTTAGGGTCAAAACTAACCGCACTAATAACCGACACTTTTACTCAAAGCCACATCTAGTCCCTACATATTCAATTTTGTTACGGCCGTGAGTAAATTGAATATTTACTGCAATATTTAGCTTTGTGAGTTTATGGGCTATATTTACTAATCAAATAACAAAGTTGACAAGTTTACCTGGTACGTAGATAGTTTTTTTAGGTTCACCTGTTAAGTATGTTTGCACCTTTGCATCAGCCCTAGCTGCCTCCAAAACGCTAGACTCTGTAATATCGGCTGGCAATTGCAACTCGGCCCGAACTTTGCCATTGATTTGCACCACTATTGTTACTGTATCGCTGATTAGGTATTTATCGTCCCAGATTGGCCAGCTATCATGACTTACAGATTCATTATGACCTAGCTGCTTCCATAATTCTTCGGCAATGTGCGGTGCAAATGGAGCCATCATAGCAACTAAACTCTTGAGACAGAACATCCAAGCGGTTTTATCTCCAAATGCATCTCTGGCCTTTAATTCATATAGTTCATTAGTGGCCTTCATCATAGCGGCAATAGCCGTATTGTACTTTTGATCCTCAATATCGCCTGTTACCTTTTGAATCGCAGGATGGATGATTTTTAAAGATCTCTCGGATGAATCATAGGAAGAATCTTTCGATTCCAAAAATTCTTGCACCAGATTCCAGACGCGGTTTAAGAAGCGATATGTACCTGGTACACCTTGCGGATCCCATCGAGCCCACAGATCTAGTGGAGCCGCAAACATCAAATATGTTCTGAGCGCATCGGCGCCGTAGCCCTGTTCGATAATCTCTAGCGGATCAACGCCGTTGCCTTTACTTTTAGAAAACATCTGCCCATCACTGGCCATGACTTTGCCGTTAAACAAAAACTTTTTAAATGGTTCCGGCTCATTAACCAATCCTTGCATATGCAAAAACCTAGTGATAAAACGTGCATAAATCAAGTGGGCTGTAGCGTGGTCGGCGCCATTATAAAAATCAATCGGCATCCACTTGTTTACAACTTCAGAATCAAAAATCTTATCCTTATTTGTGGGGTCAAAATATCGCAGCATGTACCAGCTGCTGTCTACATAAGTATCTATCGTGTCGGTTTCGCGTTCGGCCTTGCCTCCACACTCTGGGCATTCAACAGCTAACCAGTCGGTAGCGCGGGCCAAAGCGCTACGGCCATCACCACTTGGCTGAAAATCTTCCAGTTCCGGAAGCACGACAGGTAACTGCTCGTCCGGTACTAGTACGGAGCCACATTTTTCACAGTTGATAATTGGTATAGGCGCGCCCCAATAACGTTGGCGGCTAACACTCCAATCCCTAATTTTGAAGATTGTCTTATCTTCGGCCACACCCTTAGCACTCAAATCGGCAACGATTTTCTCGCGGGCTTCACTGGAACTCATTCCATCATATTCACCAGAGTTTAATATTATCCCCTCAGAAGTTGTATCTTCCAAAAGTGTTTTTACCACTTTTACTACTGACAAATCATATTTTTCGGCGAATTCCATATCGCGCTCATCATGAGCAGGTACGGCCATAATAGCTCCGGTGCCATACCCCATCAACACGTAATCAGCGATCCAAACTGGAATTTTCTGATCGTTTACCGGATTCAAAGCGTAAGCACCAGTAAATACACCGGTTTTTTCTTTGCTGGCTTGGCGCTCTACTTCGGTTTTTTTAGTAGCTTGTGTGACGTAGTTGCTTATAGCAGATTTTTGCGATTCTGTAGTAATTTTCTGAACAAGTTCATGCTCGGGCGCTAAGACTATAAAAGTAGCCCCAAACAGTGTATCCGGACGAGTTGTAAACACCCATATATTGTCATCGCCGTTCTCTAGTTTAAAATCTATTTCTGCACCTTTAGATTTTCCAATCCAGTTTATTTGAGCCGTCTTGACGGCCTCAGACCAATCTAGAGCCCGAGTCGCTTCTAATATC